>JALUZX010000201.1 GCA_027011425.1 Planctomycetota bacterium | reverse complement strand
TCCCTGGGGATGCCCCGAGTATCCGGCCTTGTGGGAGGCCAGGAAGACCAGCCCCCGGACCTTGTCCCCCAGGGCCTTCGGGCAGCCCGGTCCGATATGACACTCCTTGCAGGAAATCCCGGCGTGGGGCCCCGCCTTCCAGGCGGCGATGAAGGGGTGCATCTCGTGGCACCGGGAGCAGAACCGGTCCCGGGAAGTTCCCCTCCAGGTCCGCCCTAGCGTATATGCTCCCCCGGCCAGGCCCGCTCCCGCCAGGAAGGCCAGGATTCCCAGGAGGGCGGAGGCTCTCACTCTCCGCCCGCCTCCGAAGCCCGCTCCTCTTTCCGGGCCTCTCCACCCTTTCCGAAGGCCCGGTTGGAAATCCGCATTGCGCAGAACTCAGGCCCGCACATGGTGCAGTAATCCACCTCTTCGGTCTTGTCGCCTCCAGTCCGGAGTTCCCGGGCCATCTCGGGATCCACGGCCAGCTCGAACTGCTTCTCCCAGTCGAAGGCGATCCGGGCCCGGGCCATGGCGTCGTCCCAGTCGCGGGCCCCGGGCCTTCCCCGGGCCACGTCCGCTGCGTGGGCGGCGATCCGGGAAGCGATGACGCCCCGGCGCACGTCCTCGACCCCGGGAAGCCCCAGGTGTTCCATGGGCGTGACGTAGCAGAGCATGGAGGCCCCGAAGAAGGCGGCCAGGGTCCCGCCGATGGCCGAGGTGAGGTGGTCGTAGCCCGGGGCCACGTCGGTGACCACCGGCCCGAGAAGGTAGAAGGGAGCCCCGTCGCACTCCTGGATCTCCCTCTCCACGTTCATGCGGATCTGGTCCAGCGGAATGTGTCCGGGCCCCTCCACCATGGCCTGGACTCCCGCCTTCCGGGCCCGGCGGACCAGTTCCCCCAGGACCCGGAGTTCGGCGAACTGGGCCTCGTCGCTGGCGTCGGCCAGGCATCCCGGGCGAAGCCCGTCGCCCAGAGAAAGGGTCATGTCGTGCCTGCGGGCGATCTCGAGAAGGTCGTCGAAACGGGCGTAGAGAGGATTCTCCCCGCCGTGGGCCTTCATCCAGGCGGCCATGAGAGAGCCTCCCCGGCTTACGATTCCCATGACCCGTTTCTCCGCCAGGGGAAGATGGTCCCTCAGAACGCCGCAATGGACGGTGATGTAGTCCACCCCCTGGCTTCCCTGGCGGTCGATCACCTCCAGGAGCCGGTCCGGGTCCAGGTCCTCGCCTTTGCCTCCCGCCTCCTTCACGGCCTGGTAGATGGGGACCGTTCCCAGAGGAACAGGACACTCCGCCAGGATGGCCGTCCGGATCTTGTCCAGGTCCCCGCCCGTGGAGAGATCCATCACCGTGTCCGCCCCGAACTGGACGGCCCGCCGCATCTTGGCGATCTCTTCCTCGATCCCCGAGCAGAGGGAGGAATTCCCTATGTTGGCGTTCACCTTGGTCCGGCAGGCCATCCCGATCCCGATGGGCTCCATTCCGCGGTGGGAGGGGTTGGCGGGAATCACCATCCGCCCCGCCGCCACCTCTTCCCGGACCTTTTCAGGGGAAAGGCCCTCCTTGCACGCCACATTTTCCATTTCGGGGGTGATCTCCCCGCGGGCGGCGCGCTCGAGCTGGGTTCCAGAATTCTTCTCTGTCATCGAACCTCGTCTCCACGCCCCCCGCCGGATTCCGGAAAAGACCCGGGGAAGGGGCAAAAAACTTCAAGAGTCTACTTTTTCCTTCCCCCCCGCAAACGCAAGGGGGAGAACGCTCACCCCTCTCTCGGGAGGGCGAGCATCCTTTCCAGGGCCTTCCGTGCGCCGGAGCGCACCGAGTCCTCCACGTTCACCGCCCCCCGAGGAGCCCCGGAAGCCAGGCCCTCCAGGGTGTCCGCCAGGGCCTTGGGATTGATGCGATACATGTTGGGGCAAAGGGAGTGTGCCAGGGGGAGGACCCGCCGGTCCGGAAAGTCCAGGGCCAATCTCTCCACCAGGTTCACTTCCGTTCCCACCACGATCGTGGACCCGGGCCCTGCCTCCCGGACGAAGCGCACGATCCTCTCCGTGGAGCCCGAGGCGTCGGAGGCCTCCACCACCGGAACGGGACACTCGGGATGGACGATGATCCGGCACCCCGGATTCTCTCTCCTCGCCCGTTCCACGTCCTCGGGGCGGAAGAACACGTGGACGTGGCAGTGCCCGGACCAGAGAAAGACCTTCCCCCGGCGGATCTCGTCCTCTTCCAGCCCGCCCCCCTGCTCCCGGAACGTGTAGAGAAGGACCTCCCCGGAGGGGACTCCCACGGCCCGGGCCGTGTTCCGGCCCAGGTGCTCGTCGGGGAGAAAGAAGACTCTCTTGCCCTTCTCGAAGACCCATCGAAAAGCCCGCTCGGCGTTGGAGGAGGTGCAGACCAGGCCGCCCCGGTCCCCCACGAAGGCCTTGAGGCGGGCGCTGGAGTTCATGTAGACCACCGGAACCAGGGCCTCTTCCCCTAGAACGGATGTAAGAGTTTCCCAGGCCTCCTCCACGTCGGAGGGGTCCGCCATGTCCGCCATGGGACACCCCGCCGCCGGGTCGGGATGGAAGACTTCCTGTCCCGGCCTGGCCAGGACGGCGGCGGCCTCGGCCATGAACCGGACTCCGCAGAAGACGATCCACCGGGCCTCCGCCCGGGAGGCCTGCCGGGCCAGCAGGAAGGAATCCCCCACGAAATCGGCGCGGCGGACGATGGCGGGCCTCTGGTAATGGTGGCCCAGAAGGACCACTTCCTTTCCCAGGGCCCGGCGGAGTCGGTCGATCCTGGCCAGGTGGGGCCGGTCCGAGCGGGGCACGAACCCCTCCCGGGCCTGGCTCTCCTTCGCTCCCGCCGGTTCGGTCATCTTTTCCCCTTCCGGTCCTCCCTTACGGGACCGATTCGACCCTCTTCACCTCGGGAACGGCCTCCTTGAGACGCTCCTCGATGGCCAGGTGCAGGGTATACGTGGAAGCGGGGCAGTGGGCGCAGGCCCCCTGGAGGCGGACCTTGACCACCCCTGATTCCTCCTCCACCTCCACAAGCTCCACGTCCCCTCCGTCCTGGATGAGAAAGGGCCGGACCTGTTCGATCACGGCGGCCACCTTGGAATGGAAACTGTTCTCCTGGGTCTTTTCTTCACTCATGTTCGTCGTTTTCCGTCTTTCCTGGTCCATGGCTTCGAAGATAAAGCCCGCAAGCCGAGTCCGGGTTTCCCTGCGTCCGGGGAAAAGCACCCCGATCCCTTAGGACCCTCCCCGGGTGGGTATCAAGTAAAAACCTCCCTTTGGCGGGCCTTTCCCGCCGGGTTCGTAAGGAGAAAGCCCGTGAACCCCTCCAGGGGCTCCACCTGGAGTCCCTGGGCTTCCGCCAGCCGGCGCGCCGGCTGGCGGAAGCCCAGGG
>JALUZX010000200.1 GCA_027011425.1 Planctomycetota bacterium | reverse complement strand
TGGCCAAGCGTCTCAAACAGCCCGTCATCTTCGACGGCCGGAACATCTATTCCTCCTCGGTGGCCACGTTGAAGAGGCTGGGGTTCACCTATTACGGAATCGGCGTCCCCACGGTGAAACCCGACTGACCCGGCCCCTTCCCCAAAAAACGGGCGGGCGTGTTCCCACGCCCGCCCTCGCCCGGAATCGCTCCCGGGCGCCATCCCCCCGCCGCGCTTGGAGACCCGGAGAAGGGGTGAACAGCTCGCGTTCCCTCCCTACCCCGGAAAGGACCGGACCCGCGGGATCCGGGGCGTTCGCCCCGGATCCCGCCTTCCGGCGCTCCGCCTTCTCTTCCTGAAAGGCCCGCGTTCTCTCTCCATGGGTCAAGGACGTCTTTCCGGATTTTTGGGCGCTTCTTTCCCGGCCGGTTTCTTCCCCGCCGCTCTCAGAGCCCTTTCGATCCGGGCCGGGCTTCTCATCCCGGCCAGGGCCCTCGCCACAGCCTTGGCTTTCCGCTTGTCCCCCCCACGGCCCAGCCTGGCCAGGGCATCCTTCGCTTCTTCGTATGCGGCCTTGGCCTTCTCCAGGTCGCCCTGCCGGAGCCAGGTCCGGACCACCAGGTCGTACGCATAAGCCATCCGCCCCGCGGATGTCGTGATCCGGGCCACCTGGAGAAAGGCCTCCCGGGCCTTGTCCATCCGGCCCGCCTTCATGTGGAGCTTTCCCACCCAAAGCAAGGCCTGCTGAACAGGGGCGCCCCCCTTGGGAAAACGTTTGACCGCTTCCTGGTAGAACTCCAGGGCCTTGCCCGTTTTTCGGGCCCGCCTGGCCAGGTCTCCCAACCCCACAAGGGCCCGGGCCCCAAGCCGGTCCGGGTCGAGCTGGAGAACCCTTTGCCACGCCGCCTCGGCATCTTTCCCCTCCCCAGCGAGGCCGAGAAGAATCGCTTCCCTCATCACCGCCCGGGCCGCCCCGCCGGGGTCGTCCTTGAGGGCCTCCGCGGCCTTGGCCCAGGCGCGGGCAGCCTCGAGCTGGGCCTCCCTCCTCTTCTCACCCTTGAGCCCCTTGAGGGCCCCTTCCAGGGCCCGGGCTTCCCGCACCTGGGGAAGCACATACCTCCCCCTGGGAGCAGGCTTTTTCGCCGGAGGAGACTCCTGGGCTCCCAGTCCGCCGGCCCCGAGAACCATCCCCAGCGCAAAAAGTCCCGGGACAAGAAGCCCCGCCTTCCTTCGCTCACGCATGACCGCCTCCTTTTTTGTTTTTTCGTGCTTTCTTTTCCTTCCCCTGACCGGGAAGGGCTCCGCCCCCGTCCAACCCGATGGCCCGGGCCAGGAAGGGACGGAGCTTTTTCCTGGCCCGGAAGAGCCTCATCTTCATGCCCGACAAACTGGTTCCCTCCCGGCGGGCCAGCTCCTCGATGGAAACCCCTTCCTGGTGGTGTTCCCGGACCAGGGACCCTTCCCCCGGGGCCAGTAGGTGGAAGGCCTGGTTCAGGATTCCCTCCAGCCTCTCCTCCTCGCGCCCTCTCTCTTCCCGGACCGGCAGGCAGGCCTCCCCCGTGTCCAGGAGAGCCATCAAGGTCCGCGGATCGTAGGGAAGAGCCTTTTTCCTCCGGTAGGAATCCAGGACCACCCGCTTCGCGATCCGGCAGATCCAAGCGTCGAAACACCAGGGATTCCTGACCCGCCGAAGTCCCTGGAACCCGCGGATCAGCACCTCCTGGAGGAGGTCCTCGGCCAGGTGGGGGTCCTTTACGCTTCTCCGAAACCAACCTCCGAGCCTCTTCATGTAGAAGAGCGCCAGGCGCTCGAAGGCCTCTTCCTCCCCCAACTGGGCGGAATGCACCCACTCCGCTACGAGCCGCTTTTCCTGGACCTTCATGGCATCCTTTCCTGCAAGGGGCTTCCAAGAACCAAGGAAACATCTCCGCCGAAAGGGGCGGGTTTTCTGTTTCCCCGGCGACTTATCCGTCCCTAAGGATGCGAAAAGGTCACAAAAAAACCGGGGAGGACCCGCGCCCTCCCCGGTCATCGATCGACCGGGTCACCCCGAGTGATTCGGGGACGTTACTTCCTCTGGCCCCAAATCGTGGAGCGGTAACGTGTTCTCCGCCGGGCCCGCAGCCTCTTGCAGCAATCCTGCCACTGGGGACCGCCCCACTTCTTGTAGGCGTCCTCGGCGTAATACAGGGCCTCGGCGATCAGGTTCTGGGCGAAAAAGCTCTTCTTCCCCAAGTCCTGGAAATTGATCACCACCCTCATGAAATCCAGGAGGGCGTTCTTGTAATCCTCGGGGGTGGATCCCTTCTTCTGGATGTAGGTGAGCCCCAAGCCCAGCCAGGTCCTGGCTTCGTTCAGATCGCACAGCATGGGCTTCCAGCGTACTTCCTCGAAGTATTTCCGGGCTTCCTCGCTCTTCCGCAGGGCCAGCAGGGTCCAGCCCATTTCCACCTTGGCCCTGGTGGCGGCCAGAGGGGCGGCGGTGCCGCACTTGTCCAGGATAGCCTTGATCCTGGGCAGGGCATGGGCGGGACTCAGTTTGCGCAGGATGTCCCGCTCCACCATGATCTGATCCAACTGGGCCAGGTAGAGGTAGGTGTCGGGATACTTGTTCGCCTGGATCTTTCGGATCCACTTGGTGATGAGCAACTGGAGATTCCTCTTCCCTTTTTCCCCTTCATCCAGGTAGTGGATGAATTTGAGCTTGTAGTAGGCGGGCAGAAAGAAGTTGTCGGGAAACTTCTTGTTCAGGGCCTCCATCTCGGCCACCCCGTCGGCCCACCCCTTGGCATCCCCCTCCTGGATGAAAAGCTGGGCCACGTTCCAAAGGGCGAAAGGCCGCAACCAGGCATGGGACGACTTGGGGGAAGTGCGCTCGGCGAACTTCCGGAAGGCCTCCACGGCCATGTCGATCTCGTCCGGATTCTGAGCGTACTCCAGGCCCTTGCGGTAATTCCTGGGGGGGTTGGTGGGAGTGATCTTCTCTACTTTCCAGGAAGGGAGGATCTTCTCCCGCCTTCCCTCCCGGAAGACCACCTGCCTTACGTCCGCCGACTTCACTGCCACGTTCTGGAGGACCTGGCCGTCCACCAAGGTGATCGTGTCCGCCGGGACCCGCCCCACAAGGAAGAGCAAGGCCGCCGACCCTAGAAGAATAGGGATTCGCATCGTTTCCACCCGCCTGTCCAGGGATCCTTCTTCTGCCCGATTCACGGGACCCTTGGACTATAAAGTATCCACTGCCCGGGAGGCAACCATGACAGGGAGGGAAGGATCCGCCCGGAACCGGAAAAAAGGAGGGGGATCCCCTACTTTTCCAGGGAAGCCTTCAAAATCCCAGGCCCACTGACCATGATAGGCCCCAATGAAGACTCTCTCCATCGTGATCCCCGTGTACAACGAAAAGC
>JALUZX010000199.1 GCA_027011425.1 Planctomycetota bacterium | reverse complement strand
CAAGGCGGGGCCGTCCTTTTCCTACGAGGGATACGCCTCCGCCCTGAAGGCCCACGTGGACGGCCGCGGAAGGGTGGACTACGCCGCCCTGGCCCGGGACCGGAAGGGCCTGGATTCCTTTCTCGAGGGGGTCGCCGGCCTCTCCCCCAAGGTGTTTTCCAGGTGGAAGGAGAAGGACCGGCTTGCCTTCTGGATCAACGTATACAATGCCCTGACCATCCGGGCGGTCCTGGATCACTTGCCCATAAAGAGCATCCGCGGGATCCCCGGCGTCTGGAAGAAGCTGAAGTGGAGGGTCATGGGGAAGGATCTCACCCTGGACTTCATCGAGAACGGGATCCTCCGCAAGCGCTTCCGCGAGCCTCGGATCCACATGGGCCTGGTCTGCGCCTCCAGGGGGTGTCCCTTCCTTTTGAACGAGCCCTTCCGGGGGGAGAGGCTGGAGGCCCAGCTCGACGGGCGGGCCCGCCTCTTTTTCGCCGACCCGAAAAAGTTCCGGATCGACGAGAAGGCCGGCAAGGTCTATGTCTCGCCGCTCTTCGACTGGTACAAGGCCGACTTCCTGAAGGCCTACGCCCCCAAGGGCGGGTTCAAGGGCCTCTCGCCGGAATGGAAGGCTGTGATGAACTTCGCCTCCCGTTACGTGAAGCCCCCGGACCGGGCCTGCCTGGTGGCGGGGGGATACCAGATCGTCTTTCTTCCCTACGACTGGAGCCTGAACAAGGCGCCGGAACGGAAGAACCCGGAGAAGAAGGACCGTTGAGACCTTCCCGGAAGAGGCTGATCCTGTTTACCCGGTATCCCGTGCCCGGGCGGACCAAGACCAGGTTGATTCCCGCCCTGGGCCCGGAGTGCGCCGCGGAACTCCACCGGCGGCTCACGGAGCATGTCCTTGGGAGGGCCGTTTCTCCCGCAGGCGCCTGGGAGGTGGAAGTCCGCTTCCAGGGGGGAAACAGGAGGAAGATGGCATCCTGGCTCGGGGAGGGGTTCATATACAGGCCGCAGGGTCCGGGAGACCTGGGGCGCAGGATGCTCCGGGCCTTCCGGGGCGCCTTCCGGGAAGGCGCGGAGATGGCGGCCCTGGTGGGGTCCGACCTCCCCGGTCTCGGCGGAAGGATCGTGGAAAAGGCCTTTTGTCTCCTTCGCCGGGCCGACCTGGTGCTTGGGCCCGCCCTGGACGGGGGATACTACCTGGTGGGGATGAAAGCCCCTTGTCCCGGGCTCTTCGAGGGAATTCCCTGGGGCACGGGCCGGGTCCTGGAAGAGACCCTCGCCCGGGCGGGGCGGTTGGGACTGCCCGTGGAACTCCTGGAACCCCTGGCCGATGTCGACAGGCCGGAGGACCTGGGGTCCCTTCCGCCGGGCCTTGCGCCGAAAAGATCGGGCTAGAGGAATCGGTTTGAAGCACCGGGTGTCCCGAGGTGAAACACCCAAACCCTCTTTCCCCGTGGAGAAACAAAAAAGACGGGTCCATCCCCCTTCGGGTTTTGTGAGGAAAGGGTTATTCTTTTCTGATCCTGGGTTTCGGGAGCTTTCTCCCGGAAATCCCACTTCAAAAAGGAAGCGTGTCTTTTTTCACCCCCTGTTTCCCTTTTTCCACAAAGGAGATCCAACTATGAGAAGAACCCTTTTTGTCACCCTGCTTTTGGCGGGGGCCCTGGGCGCCCAGAGCACCGTCGTGGTGCCCTCGGGATTCGCCAACAAGGAAGGCAGCCGCTACCACTGGATGGTGGGAAAATACGCCGTGGGCCGGGCCCAGCAGATCTACGCCAAGAGCGCCATGCCGGCCACGCCGATCGTGATCAAGGCCTTCAAGCTGCGCCGCGACGGCAAGACCACCTCGGTCTTCCAGGCGCACAAGTACGACTACGAGGTCTACATGAGCAACAGGGCGGTCGATCCTCCCTCCCAGTGCGGCTTCGGCTGGGCCGGAAACCACGGCGCCGACCTCACCAAGGTCATGAACAAGAAGACCATCAGTTGGCCGGCCCTTCCCAAGCCGACCACCCCTCCGGCGCCGTTTTCCATTCTTTTCGCCCTGGACAAGCCCTTCCCCTACAAGGGCAAGGCCTTCGTCGTCGACTTCAAGACCGTCCCTCCGGCGAACGTGACCAAGTATTACTACAACTGGTATACGGATGCCGAGTATTATTCCAAGGGATGGAGCGGGGCCAAGGCCATTAGGCCGACGAACATCGGCAAGAGCTGTCGTCCCAAGGGCGCCGCCTCGGATCCGCTCAACTTCGGCTACTACCCCTACCCGGGTTCTCCCCTCTGGTTCTACAGCTACTGGCAGATCAGAAAGGCCAACATCCCGGCCATGCTCTTCCTGGGCTCCACGGACAAGAAGTGGGGCAACCTCACCCTTCCCTTCGACCTGACCCCGCTGGGCGCCCCGGGCTGCAAGATCTACATCGACGCAGTCATGGCTTTTGTTTCCAAGACCAACGCCTCCGGCCGGGCCGACTTCAAACTCGGCGCCGTTCCCGTTGATCCCACCCTCACGGGCCAGGTGTTCTACAACCAGCAGTTCCTGCTGGACGCGAACTCCAACGCCATGGGCCTGGTCTCGACCTATGGCCGGAAGTACACCGTCGGCACGGGCTTCACCGGCACCGCCACCGGCTTCTGCTTCTACGGCTACAAGTTTACTGCTTCCAGTTCCTTCAGTCTGAACGACGCCTTCGCCCCATACTATTCTGCGAGGGCCAACATCATCGAGTTCACCTATTGAGTTCCTGAACCTTTGAAAGCGTCCCAGGCGGGGCCGCCGGGCTTGACCCGGCGGCCCCGCTTTCATGTCCATTTCGCCTTTACCCCGGTTTTCCCCCCTGAAAGGGCGGAAATCGTTCCAGAAGTTCGCCGATCATGTAGAGGGTATCCACGTGGATCACCGCCGTGGCCTCGTCCGTGGCCAGAAGGTGGAACCCGGCCCGGTCGAAGCGGCCGTCGATGGGAACCCCTCTTTTCGTGTATTCCGTCACCTTCTTCCTCGTTCCACCCACGCAGGCGAGGAGCATGTCCGCCGTCTCCCAGGTGCCGCAATAGGTCCTGGGAAGGTAGTGGGAGTGGGTGACCACCATCACCTTCTTTCCCAGGCCGGCCTGCTGGGCGAAGCGGATGAAATCCACCATCTGTTCGATCGGGGGAACCCGGACCTTTGGGGAGATGTAGGAGGCGTAGAGGGAGTCCGCCATGACCAGGTAGTCGATCCTTGCGAAGTATTCCTTCTTTTTCAGGATCTCCCGGACGGCCCCGAAACCGGCGCTGAAAGAGGTGATCCCGATCCGGCCGATCTCCACCTTTCCCTTTCCGAAAAGGGAGGAGAGTTTCTTCTCCGCGTCGGCCAGGATGGCCCCCAGGTGTCCCGGGTCCCGGAAAGGGCCCTGGAAGGCCCGGGAGAGGCCCCTGAGGCTGGATGTGTAGAGGACTCCCTGGACCCGGGCCTGGTAGAAATTGGCCTCCGCCAGCCAGCGGGCCCCCTGGAAATGCAAGAGGAGGGGGACCTTTCCCGGCCGGAAGTGGAAGTAGTCCGGAACGAAGAGGGTGCCCTCCAGGACTTCCAGGCGCCGGCCCCTGGGCTGGACCTTCACGGTGGATCGCTCCGGCGGGAGCCTCCTTGGCGGGGCCGGCCCGGCCCCGGCGGACAGCACCAGGAGGAGAAAGAGGAGAAGGCCGTGAAAAAGGGGGAATTCTCGGTTTCTCATGAAATCCTCCGGGGGGGTAGTCTATCGCTGCCGGTCCCGGGAGTCCCGCGGGACGGGAAGGGGGGCGCCTCCTGGAAGGAGGGAAGGGAAGTGAGAAACATGAGAAACCCAGTCGCCGCCGCCTTTCTTCCCTTCTTTCTTTGGGGCTTGGGTCCCTCCGCCGCCGGGAGGGTTCCTCCTCCTCCCTCTCCCACCTTTCCCCTCGCCTTGAACCCGGCCCCGGGGGATCCGGGAAAGGCCGCCCCCGGGTGGAAGCCCATGAAGGGTTCGCCGGCGGTCCTCTTCTCCAAGATGGGATCCAAGACGGTCTTCCGGATGGATTGTCCCTTCGCCAAGAACCCGGTGGAGCGGGCCTCCTGGGATCATCCTTTCCGAAAGGACCTCTCCTGGGCCCGTGGGGTGGGGATCCTCCTCTACGCGGAGGACCTCTCCCCGGTCTCCCACTTCACCCTCTTCTTGAGGAGCGGGAGGGGGTGGTACGCCTTCCATCTTCGGATTCCCAAGGAACGAAAATGGGTGGTCCTGGAGCTTCCCAAGGAGATCAGCCGGATCGAGGGAGTCCCTTCCGGCTTCGGGAAGGTGGAAGCGGTCCGTTTCTCCGTTTGGCGGAAGGGGAACAGATCCACCCGCGTCTATTTCGGGGGCCTTGGCCTCCTCCCCGGGAAGGGGGATTGCGCAGTGGTCCGCTGGGAGGGGACCCGGCAACTCTCCCCGGGGAGCAGGAGGTATATCGGGGGCTTCTGCCTGGGAGCCCTGGGCCTTCTCCGGCGCCTCGGCATGGAAGCGAGCATGGTGAGCGACCTGGACCTCCGGGGCGGGGTCCCGGGCCGGATCGGGCTCCTGGTGCTTCCAAGGAACGTGACCCTTCCCGGATCGGCGCTGAGGCCTCTCGGAGCCTTCCTGGAAAGAGGGGGGAAGATCCTCTCCTTCCTGGTCCTTCCCGGGGCCCTGGCGGAAAGAGCGGGATTCCGGAGGGAAAGGCGCAGCGGCGGCGGCCGGGTCTCGGGGGTTCTCTCGGTGGAGCCGGGCCTCCTTCCCGGCGCGCCGGAAAAGGTCCCTTTCCAGGCGGCCATGACGGGAGGCCTGGTTCCCGCGGGAAAGGGAGCGCGGGTGGCGGCCCGGTGGGCGGCCCGGGGAAAGAAGCCCCGGCCGGCGGTCCTCCTTTCGGAGGGATTCGTCCACCTGGACCTTCTTCCCGAGCTTTCCCCCGTGAAAAGAGAGCCGGAACTCGAGTGTTTCTACCTCTCCCTTCTCGAGAAGGCCCTGCCCGGGGCCTGGCGGAAGGCCGCCTCCAATGCGCTGGAGCACATGGGGGCCTTCGGCCCCTGGAAGGATTGGGCCCGGACCAGGAAGGCCTTGCTTGGCCTGGCGAAGAAGGCGGGCGTCGCCCTTCCTTCCCTGGAAAAGGTGGAAAAGGCCCGGAAGGCCTGCGCCCGGCTCCTGGCAAGGGGGGACGCCCGGCGGGTCTTCCTCGAGTCCGTAAAGGTGGAGGAGTGGGTGAAACGGGCCTTCTGCCGGGCCCAGCCCTCGAAGAAGGGGGAATTCCGGGCCTTCTGGTGCCACAGCGCCTTCGGCGTGGAAGGGATGACCTGGAAGGAAGTGGCAGGGAGGCTCGCGGCAAACGGTTTCACCGCCGTCTTTCCCAACATGCTCTGGGGGAGCGCCGCCTACTACGAGAGCGACGTTCTGCCCCTGGGCCCGGGAGTCGAGGAAAGGGGGGACCAGCTCGCCCTTTGTCTCTCCGCCTGCCACGGCGCGGGGATCCAGGTCCACCTGTGGAAGGTGAACTGGAACACGGGAAACCGGTCGCCTGAATTCATCGCCCGGATGCGGAAGGAGGGAAGGCTCCAGGTGGATTCCAGGGGGGTCGAGAAGAGTCCTCCCTGGCTCTGTCCCTCCAATCCACTGAACCGCCGCCTCGAGGCGGACGCCATGCTGGAGGCGGCGCGGAAGTATCCCGTCGACGGGATCCATTTCGACTACATCCGCTATCCCGGCGGGGACGCCTGTTACTGCGGGGGGTGCAGGAGCCGCTTCGAGAAGAGGATCGGCCGCAAGGTCTCTCCCTGGCCCGGGGCGGTCCTGGGACCGGGGCCTCTCCGGGATGCCTGGCTCCAGTTCCGCCGGGACAACATCTCGGCCCTGGTATCGGAGGTGAGCGCCCGGGTGAAGAAGCTCCCCCGCAAGGTCCTCGTCTCGGCGGCGGTCTTCCGGAACTGGCCCGTGGACCGGGACCGGATCGGCCAGGACTGGGCCCTCTGGTGCAGGAAGGGCTGGCTCGATTTCGTCTGCCCCATGGACTACACCCCGGACACGGGGGAATTCGCCAGGTCCGTGGCCTCCCAGATCCGCTGGGCCGGAAAGGTCCCCGTCTACCCGGGAATCGGGTATTCTGTGTGGAAAAAACAGAAGGGGATCTACACCCTGGTGGAACAGGTGAAGACCGCCCGCCGCCTGGGCGCGCCGGGTTTCATCGTCTTCAACCTCGGCCCCGACGAGGCGGGGGAGATCCTTCCCCTCCTGGGGTTGGGGCTGACTAAGAAAGGGTTGAGTAGAAGGTGAGAACATCGTAATACACAAAGACGGGCGTTCTTGTGTATTACGAGGAAGGGTATGAAAAGGGCAAAAGAAGGGACCCTCGGGTTTCCCCGCGGGCCCTTGGTTTTCATCCCCTCCGGCGGCCTCTACGGCCCGGGTCTTTTGCCCAGGGTGACCTGGAGATCGATCTCTTTCATTCCCCGCCGGAGGCGGAGGGGGACTTTTTCCCCGGCATAGCGGGCGGCGAGAAGTCTCTTCAGGTGGAAGGGATTGAGAACCCTCTCGCCCGCGAGAGTGAGGATACGGTCGCCCTTTCTTAACCCCCCTTTCCTGGCCGGGCCGGTGACGGAGGCGATCTTCGCCCCCGGGCCCAGGTCGGCGGGGCTCGTCGCCACTCCGAGAAAACCGGGATGGAGGTCCTCTCCCTTTTTCAGCCTGGGCAGGACCTCCTGGATTCCCCTCCAGTCCGCGGCGAACCCGATCCCCGAGTCGTACCACTGGATCCCCGCGGCGTATCCCCTGGGCGAGAGGGGAACCAGGACCCCCAGGATCCGGCCCGACAGGTCCACCAGGGCTCCCCCGTAATTCGCGGGCGAGACGGAGGCGTCGGTCTGCACCGCCTTCCCCCCGATCCTTCCCGTGGCGGAAACGATCCCGAGAGAGATTTCCGGCGTCTTCGGCCCGAAGACCCGGCCCAGGGCGAGGACCCAGGACCCGGTCCTGTAGGAAGCGGGGGGCGCGGGCTCCGGGCAGGGCAGGTCCTTTCCCTCGATCTTCAGGAGGGCCAGGCCCCTGGAGAAGTCCCGCCCCAGGGCCCGGGCGGTGAAGCGCCTCCCGTCGGGGAGGCCCACCACGACGGCCACGGGCTGGAGCTGGAAGGACCAGAGCGAGGTGAGCACCAGGCCGTCTTGGGAGAGGATCACGCCCGTCGTCGCGCCCCGGGCCACGGGAAAGCGGGGCGCTCCCCGTGGAAGGAGGGACTTTCTCTTCTTCTTCCCGCCCTTTCCCTTGGCTTTGGGGGCGGGCGGCGCGAGAGCCGCCCGGGTGCCGCCGTAGACCTGGACCGTGACGAGCCAGGGGGAGGCCTTCTCCACCGCCCCCGGCACCATCCGGGCCAGGAGGCTCGTCTCGTTCCCGCCCTGGGCGGGAAGGAGGGGCGCCAGTAGTAGGAAGAGGGCCGGAAGGACCTTCACCTTTTCCTCCCTTTCGGCGGCGCCGGGACGATCCGGACCTTCCGGATCTCCCTCTTCCTCTTGAAAATCAAAAGGACCGGTTTTCCGGGGACCAGGCTCTTCAGGACTTTCCTGTATTCCGCGCAGGTGCGCACGGGCTTCCCGTCGATCTCCAGGACCAGGTCGTCCGGCCTGAGCCCGGCCCGGGCCGCCGGGGAACGGGGAATCACCTTGTCGATATACGCGGGTGGAGAGGAGTGGAATCCCATGTCCAGGAGGCGGATGCCCAGGAAGGGGGGACGGCCCGGCTTCGAGGCCCGGGAAGAGGGCGCGGCGGGAGGCTTTTTCGCGCCGGCGCTTGCCACGAACTCCCTGAAGAGGTCCACCGGGAGGGCGTAATTCACGTAGGTGTTCGTTTCCGCCGCTTCCACGGCCCGCCCCACCATGCCCACCAGGCGTCCCTCCATGTCGAAGAGGCCCCCGCCTTGCGCGCCCGGGTTGGAAGGGGTTCCCGTGAGGAGGACGGGCCGCTTGAGGGGAAAGTCCCGGAGCTTGAGCCTCAGGTCCAGGCGGAGCCTGGCCTTCACCAGGCCGAAGAAGGCCGAGGGAGGATCGCCGGGCCCGGAGATCCTGAAAGGATAGGAAACCTGGAGGACCGGGAGCCCGGGGCCGGGCTTCCATCCCGGGGGAGGGAGTTTCACGAAGGGGAAGGGCCCCTTTCCCGGAAGCTGGAGCAGGGCGGCGCCGAGAGAGGGGGCCCGGGCCGCCACCCGGACCGGAACCTCCCTGCCGCCGGGAAGGGCCGCCCTCACCTGGCCCTCCTCGAATACGGCGGTATAGAAGGTCAGGACCAGCCCGGAAGGGGAGACGATCACCCCCGATCCCCTGGATGGAAGCCCCCGGAAGCCTCCCGGGGCGAGGACCTGGACCAGGGCGGGCCGGACCCGGCGGTAGATCTCCGAAAGGGGGGAAGGGCTTCCGCCGGGCCCGGGAGGAGAAGGAAAGAGGAAAAGGAGGGAGAGAAGGGCCTTCATCTCTTCTTCCTCCTTGGAACCGAAAAGACTTCCTCCAGGAGGATACGGCATCCCTGTTTCCACACCACCCTGACGGGAAGGGGGGTTCCGCCCGCCCGCCTCCACCTTTTCACCAGGATTCTGACCTCTTCCTCCCGAGGTCCCGGGGAAAAGGCCGTGCCCAGGGGAAGGCCCGTTTCGGCGTCGAGGAAGAGTCTTTCGTCCCGGTTTCCCGGAAGGAGGATCACCAGGGCGGTCCGCCCCTCCACGCCTTCTCCGCCGTCGAACTCCGAGCCCGGCGGAAAGGGCGGGAGACAGGCGCCCCGGGAGGGAAGAACGCTTTCTGGAGGACGCAATTTTTCCACGAGGGCCCGGTCCCCCCGGACCACCCTTCCCTCCAGGGGAGGGGCGGCGGGCCGGGCCTTGGCCGGCGGGAGACCCAGGCCGCGGAAGGCCAGGGCCTGGGCCCTTTCCCTTTCCTCACCAAGGATTCGGTCCAGGTTTTCCGGCTCCCAGGAGGCGAGCTTGGGATCCAGGGGGACCACCGGGACCAGCCGGACCCAGGAGAGGCGGGTCTTCTTCTCCGTTCCCTTCCGCCAGGAGAGGGCGACGCCCCAGCCTGAGGGGAGGGATGAAATCCGCTGGAGCAGGTCGTTCTGGCCCCGGAAGGGCCGCCCCTCCATGGCCAGGAGGAAATCACCTTCCCGGATTCCAGCCTTCCAGGCCGGGCCGTCCTCCTCGATGGCGGCCACAAGCAGACCCCTTTCTCCCTCCATCTCCCTGGCGTCCACCCGGAGCGAACCGTGGGCGCAGGCCTTTCCCGCCAGCATGTCCGGAAGGAACCGTTTCGCCAGGTCGGCGGAGACGGCGAAGCCCACGCCGGCGTTCACCCTGCCTCTCGGGCCGATGGAGATCCGGCCGTTGATCCCCGCCACCCTGCCCCGCCCGTCGAAGAGGGGGCCCCCGGAGTTTCCCGGGTTCACGGCAGCGTCGGTCTGGACGCAGTCCGGGTAGACCAGCATCCCCCTCGTGCCGGGCAGGTAGCGCCTGAGGCCCGAAACGATCCCAAGGGTTACGGTTGGGGTGAAGTCCGTGGCCAGGAGGAAGGGGTTTCCCATGGCCAGGACGAAGTCCCCCGGCTCCAGGTCCCTTTCCGAGCCAAGGGGCGCCCAGGGAAATCTCTCCCCCTTCCGGCCCTGGATGCGGAGCACCGCCAGGTCCCCGCCCGGGTCGATCCCCACCACCCGGGCTTCCACGAGCCGGCCGCCCGGGAGACCGCATTTCATCCTGCCCGGACGCGATCCCCTGAGGGAGCCCATGACCACGTGGAAGTTGGTGAGGACCGTGCCCCTTTCGTCGATGATCACCCCCGAGCCCCCGCCGGGCCTCTTCAGGGACATGACGGAGACCACAGAGGGCGCCAGCCTTTCCACCAGCCGGATTCTCGCCTCTCCCGGCTGGCCCGGGAGGGAGGGCCCCAGGAGAAAAAGGGGCAAGAGGAGGGAGAGGGCTTTCAATACTCCTCCTTTCCGGCGGGCGGTCGAAGGAGCCTGGCCCGGGCGAAGGCGCAGTGGTCCCCCAGGTCCAGTCGGGGCCCGAAGTCGGCCTCCAGCGTGAGGGTGCGGGCCCCCTTCAGGTCCAGGCGCACTTCCACGGGATCGCCGGCGGCCCGGATGAGCTTTTTGAAGACCTCCCTTTTCCCCGCCAGCACGCGGAAGAGGGCGGCTCCCTTCCCCCCGCCCGAGTCCTCGATCCCGAGTGTGGCCTTGAAGAGGCGGAACCCTTCGGGGACCCGGAAGACAAGGGTCCGCCTGGGGAGGAAGACCAGGCCCTTTTCGAAATACCTGCCGTGGATCCTGATGGGGCCGCCTTCCAGGTTCTTGCTGGCGGCGAAGGGCCAGGTCCGGTCGAAGGCCGGCACGGCCCGGTCCGAGAGGAGTTCCAGGGAATCGACGGGTCTGACCCGGTCCAGGGAAGGCCGGAGCCGGAGAACCGCTTTCCAGGGGATCCGGAATTCCCCGAGGACGGGGTGGTAGAAGAGGAATCCCGAGGCGTCGCCCCTGAGGATCCTGCCCAGGAGACGCCCCCCCCGGAGGAACTCCACGGCCTGGTCCGGTCTTTCCGGCGGCGGGGTTTGCTCCTTTTCCTTTTTCTTTCCGGCCGGCTCTCCGAGGAGGGCTCCCGCCACCTTCCAGAGGGGAACCCGGTGTTCTTTCCCGGCGAAATCGAAGACGAGCCCTCCCCTCTCCAGGGAGTGAATGGACCCGGCCACCTCCAGGATGTCCCTCTTCCGTCCCTTTTGTTCCACAAGGTAGAGAATGTCCCTTCCCCGGGGCCTCCTGGAGGGATCCAGGCCGGGAAGGACTGCGGGGAGACCTCTTCCGGGGCGCTTGGGCCACTGGAAACCGGCCGTCTTCTCCAGGGGGACCTCCTTCAGCCACTTTCCGAAGAAAAGGGGCTTGAGTCCTCCTTTTCTCCCGGGACGGATTCCCTGGAGCGGGAGGGATTCTCCGCCTGGAAGGAAGAGGAAGGAACCCGCCGGCGGTGCGGGTGAGGGGGAGGCGAAATCGATCTCCTCGATCGCCTCCAGGGAAAGAGTCGCCGCCGTCCCGGTTTTTTTTCCTTCCGGAAGGAAAGAAACCTTCCCTCCCCGGATCCCAAGCAGCCTTCCCCTGAGGGGCTTGCCGGCGATGGGGAGGAGGCGCGCCTCCGGCGGCTGGTCCGCCGGCGGGACGGAGAGGAGGGGAAGAGGGAGGGCGAGGAGGAGCAGGCGCTTCATTTGGACTTGCTGAGTTTGCGGAAATACGCTTCCAGGAGGGCCCGGTATCTCGCCGGGAACCGTTTCTTCAGCTCCTGGAGCACCTTCTCCCTCTCCTTGGGCGGGAGCTTTCCCCACCGGTCCGCCAGGGCCGATGCGCCCCGGCGGAGGGAGCCGAGTCCCTTGGGGCTTCCGTGGGGGGTGGAGTCCCGGGCGGGGTTGGAGGGAGATTGGGGACTGCCCCCGCTGGAGCCGGAGCACTTCTTC
>JALUZX010000198.1 GCA_027011425.1 Planctomycetota bacterium | reverse complement strand
GTCCTGAAGGGGGTGGTCCTGGAGGACCATTTCGACTGGGAAGGGGACCAGCCCCTGGAAAGGCCCCTGGCGGACACGATCATCTACGAAATGCATGTCCGGGGATTCACCCGCCATTCCACATCCGGAGTCGCCGCGCCGGGAACGTTCAGGGGGGTCGTGGAGAAGCTGCCCTACCTCAAGTCCCTTGGGATCAACGCCGTCGAACTCATGCCCGTGGCGGAGTTCGTGGAAACCGGAAACATCCGGAGGAACCCCCGGACGGGGGAGAGGCTGCTGGACTACTGGGGCTACAATCCGGTGGCCTTTTTCGCGCCCAAGGCCTCTTACGCCTCGCGCCCCGGGGATGGAGGCCAGGTCAAAGAGTTCCGGGAGATGGTAAAGGCCCTTCATGCCGAAGGCATCGAGGTGATCCTGGATGTGGTCTTCAACCACACCGGGGAGGGGGACGGGTCCGGCCCGGTTCTCTCCTTCAAGGGACTGGGAAACAGCATTTACTACATCCTCGGCGAGGGGGGCGTGTACCGGAACTTCACGGGTTGCGGGAATACACTCAACTGCAACCACCCCCTGGTGCGGGACTTGATCCTGGATTGCCTCCGCTACTGGGTGATGGAGATGCACGTCGACGGGTTCCGTTTCGACCTGGCGTCGGTCCTTGGAAGGGGAAGGAAGGGGGAAGTCCTGGCCGATCCCCCCGTGCTGGAGCGGATCGCCGAGGATCCCGTGCTTGCCGGGACCAAGATCATCGCCGAGGCCTGGGACGCGGCGGGGCTCTACCAGGTGGGGTCCTTTCCCGCTTGGGGGCGGTGGGCCGAGTGGAACGGAAAGTTCCGGGACGACGTGAGGCGCTTCGTCCGCGGGGATTTCGGAATGGTTCCCGCCCTGGCCACCAGGATCGCCGGGAGTTCGGACCTCTACCAGGCCGGCGGGCGGGCTCCCTACCACTCGGTCAACTTCGTCACGAGCCACGACGGTTTCACCCTCTGGGACCTGGTGTCCTACGACCGGAAACACAACGAGGCCAACGGGGAGGAGAACCGGGACGGGGCCAACGACAACTGGTCCTGGAACCACGGCGTGGAGGGCCCCACGGACGACCCGAAAATTCTCGAACTCCGGAAACGACAGGCCAAGAATTTCTTTACCATTCTCATGGTCTCCCAGGGCGTCCCCATGACCCTCATGGGGGACGAGATCCTCCGGACCCAGGGGGGAAACAACAACGCCTATTGCCAGGACAACGAGACGAGCTGGATGGACTGGCGGAAGGTCCGGGAGAACGGAGAGATGCTCCGGTTCTTCAGGATGATCACCCTCTTCAGGCGGCGCCACGCGGTCTTGAGGCGCCGGCACTTCTTTGCCGGGATGGACCACGACGGGGACCAGCTCCCGGATATCAGTTGGCACGGGTTGAAGACGGGGCGCCCCGACTGGTCCCCATCCTCCAGGGCCCTGGCCTTCCTCCTGGACGGCTCCGAGTCCTGCGGCGGGGAGGCCGACGACGACATCTTCGTGGCCCTCAACGCCCACGACGCCCCCCTGGCCTTCGAGATTCCGTATTTCAAGGAAGGATACGGTTGGCGCAAGGTGGTGGACACGGCCAGGAAGCCTCCCAGGGATATCATGAACGAGGAAAAGGCTCCTTTCGTACGGGGGAGCCGGTTGAGGGTGAAGGGCCGGTCGGCCGTGATCCTCGTCTCGAAACCCCTGGAGATGTGATGCGGTTCCCCCCGGGAAAGTCTTCTTTTTCGGGAAAAGAAGGGTGACTCCCCGGCGGGAGCCTGGGAAAATCCCCCCAGGGCGGGAACGCGCGGGGGCCGTTCCCCCCTGGAGCCTGCAGCTCTCTTTTCCGAACAACCCCCAACCAGGAGGACACAATGCGTAGAATCATTCCGAAGGCAATCCTTATCTTTTTGTGGGGATTCGCCGTCCTTTTCCCTGCGCCCTCCCTTTCCGCGCAGGAAGGGCAGAAGGGTGAGACGGGCCTGGAGGGAAAAGGGGAAAAGACTTTCCTCGATTCCCTGGTGGATGCCCTGGTGAAGGGCCGGGTTCACGCCAACCTCAGGACCCGCGCCGAATGGGTGGACCAGAAGGGAGTCTCCAATTCCCAGGCCTACACGGAGAGACTCCGGCTGGGCTACGGGACGAGGAAGTTCTACGGCTTTTCCCTCTACGCCGAGTTTGAAGACATCCGGGCCCTGGGCTACAGCCTCTACAACGCGGCGGGCCTGAACCGGGAGAACAACAAGGCGGTGATCGCCGATCCCCAGGACACGGAGTTGAACCAGGGATACCTCTCTTACGAATGCGAGAAAGGGAAGGCCATCCTGGGCCGCCAGAGGATCACCCTGGACGACCAGCGCTTCATCGGGAACGTGGGGTGGCGCCAGAACGAACAGACCTACGACGCCGCCACCTTCGAGTGCTCCGCCGTGAAGGACTTCGGTTTCTTCTACAGTTTCCTGGGCAGGATCAACCGGATCTACGGGCCCGACGCGGGGCTCGACTATGATTCCCGGTCCCACCTTTTTCACGTGAGCTACGACGGGTGTCCTTACGGCCAGGTGGCGCTCTTCGGGTATCTCCTCTACTTCGACAACGCCAAGACCCTGAACTCCAACACCTACGGCGGGCGGTTCAAGGGCCGCTACGACTTCGACGAAGACCTGGGCCTGGGATACACCTTTTCCTATGCCCGCCAGGTGGACGGACTCCGCAGCGGGACGGACTACGAGGCGGATTACTGGCTGGGTGATCTCTCCCTCACCAAGAAGGGCCTGGGCACGGCGGGCGCGGCCTGGGAGATCCTCTCCTCGGACCACGGCCAGGCCGCCTTCCAGACTCCTTTGGCCACGCTGCACGCCTTCAACGGCTGGGTGGACGCCTTCCTGGTGACGCCGGCGAGCGGGCTCCAGGACATCTACCTCTACGTGGGCCCCGAGCTTCCCTACGAGCTGAAGGGCAAGGTGGTCTACCACACCTTCAAGACCGAGGAAGGGGGAGGAATCCTGGGCTACGAGTGGGACGCGGTGCTTTCCAAGAAGCTTAACAAGAACGTGAAAGTTCTCGGCAAGGTGGGCGTCTTCGACGGCAAGGCCGGGTACGCCGACACCACCAAGTTCTGGCTCCAGATGGAACTCACCTTCTGAGTCCCACGCCCCGCGGGAGCGAGGTCGCCCAAAGGCGGCCCGCTCCCGCGGTCCGCCTGGGTCCGGGATCACCCCCTTTGCCTCCTGCGAGGGGGGGTCACCCCCCGAGGAAGGCGTAGAGCCGGGAGAGGGCCAGGACGGAAAGAAAGAGGAAGAGGGCCGGAAGGGCGAGAAGGCGGTAGGTGCCGGCCAGGGAGGCCTTGAAGTAGTCCCTGGTGAGGACCAGGCAGAAATGCACGGGCGAGAGC
>JALUZX010000197.1 GCA_027011425.1 Planctomycetota bacterium | reverse complement strand
GGATCGGGATGGGCGAGGTGACGATCCTCTCCCCCTCCCGGAGCCCCCCGTCGATGAGCACCCGTTTCCTCTCCCGGAAGAGCACCGACACCGGGCGGATCTCCAGGCGGTCGTCCTCCCCCATGACCCACACCTTGTCCCCGTCGTGAAGAGCCGTCCTGGGCAGGGCGAAGACGCCGTCCACCTCCTTCCCCCGGATCTCGACCCGCACGTAGGACCCCAGGAGAAGGGGCAGGCGCTCCCCTTCGCCCGAGCCGTGGAGGAGAAGGGGATCCTCCACGGCCACGAGCACCCTGGCCATCCGCCCCTGGGCCTCCAGGTCCCCCAGCAGGCGGAGGACCTTGCCCTCTCTCAGGATTCTCTTGCCCTCTCCCAAAAGCTGGATCACCTTGGCGGAAGGGCCCGTGTCCTTTCCGGGAGGCGGAAATTCGATCCACTGGAGGGACTCCACGGGAAGGGCCGCCTGGACCCAGAAGGTGTCGGTGCCGGCCAGGACGGCGAGCTGGGTCTGGGGGGTGACGAGCTGGCCGACCTCGGTGTTTTCCGAAAGGACCAGGGAATTGAAGGGGGCCTTTACGTTCGTCCGTTCCAGGTCGAGCCTGGCCTTCTCCACCCCGCTCGAGGCCGCCTCCAGGGCGGCCCGGGCGTTCCTGATGTAGGGCTCCCTCAGGACAAGGGCCTTGTCGGGGGAGGCGCCCTCCATCCCCTTCTTCAGGCTCTCCCACTCCTTGAGGGCCACCCTCCTGCGCCCTTCCTCGACCGCCAGGTCCAGGCGGGCCTTTTCTAACTGGGCCTGTTTCTGGGCCAGGGCGAACCTGTAATCCCTGGGGTCGATCCGCAGAACCGTTTCTCCCGCCGCGAGGCGCCCGCCCGGGACCAGCTCCGGAACCTGCTCGACCACCCGCCCGCTCACCTCTGCCTGGAGGACGACCTTCCGGGCGGGGATCACCGTCCCCATTCCCCGGACGGTAATCACCTCCCGCCCCTTTTTCGCCCGCATGGTCCGGACCAGGACGGACGTCTCCGGCTGGACCGTGTGGCCCGGCTTGGGCCTGGTCCGGATCAGCCAGACGGCCAGAAAGGCCGCCCCCCCCAGCAGGACCAGCGAGAGTCCCAGGTTCAACACCCACTTCATGGCTTTCCGCCTCCCTTCGCGGCCGGCGGCCCGGGAGGCGCCAACCGGCCGGTCCAGTCCCCGCCGAGGGCCCGGTAGAGCTGGATCCGGTAGGACAATAGTTCACGCTTTGCCGTAACCAGGGTCCGCTGGACCTGCTGGACCGCCGAGAGGGCCGTGAGAACGGGCAGGTAGTCGTTGAGGCCGTGGAGGTAGCGCCTGCGGGCTTCCTCCAGGTTGGAGCGGGCAGCCCGGAGCTGGCGGTCCAGGGCGGCCAGGTATTCCCGCTGTTTCCTCTCCCGCGCCAGCGCGTCCTCCACCTCTCCCAGGGCCTGGAGGAAGGTCTTGCCGAAGGCCTGGAGCAGTTCCAGCTTCACGGCCCGGGTCCTCTCCACCTCGGCCTGGATCCTCCCTCCCTCGAAAAAGGGTGCCGTAAACCCGGCGGCCAAGGACCAGATCCAGCTCTGGAAGAGGTCCCGAGCGTTGGGAGCCTGGTATCCGGCCCTGGGGGTGAGTTGGATCGAGGGAAGGCGCTCGGCCAGGGCCGCCCCCAGGCGGTGGTCGGCGGCCACCACCCTGAGCCGGGCGGCGGCCACGTCCGGGCGCCGGACCAGGAGGTCCGCCGGAAGGCCCGTGGGAGGAAGAGGCGGCGGCTCGGGAAGCTCCGCCCCCTCTTCCCCGGGGAGGTCCGGGGCGTTGGGGGGTTTGCCCCGGAGCAGGTTGAGCTGGTGGCGAAGCACATCCACCCGGGACTCCACGGGAGGAACCTGGGAGAGAAGGGAGGCCACCTGCTGTCTTTGCTGGGAGACGTCCAGGGCCGTGGCCAGCCCCTGGCCGAAGCGGCGCTTCACCAGGTCCAGGAGAGCCCGGCTGGTTTGGATCTGGGACCTGAGAAGCCGGACCTGGGCCCGGGCTTCCCGGAGCTGGAACCAGGCGTCCGCCGCCTGGGCGGAGAGGCTCATGGCCATGGCCTCCAGGTCCTTTCGCGAAGCCTTCATCTCCAGGAGGGCCGCCGAACGCCGGTCCCTGAGCTTGCCCCAGAGGTCCAGCTCATAAGAGGCGGCGGCGCTCAAGGTGTATTGGTCGGTGGTGAAGGAGAAGTTCCCGAAGGCCCCGCCCCCCAGGAAGGTCTGGTGGTTCCTGGAGACGTTCCCCGAGATCTGGATCGCCGGCCACAAGGGGGCGCCCGCCTTCCTGGCGAGAGCCCGGGCCTGCTCCAGCCGGGCCCAGGCGCCCCGCAGGTCCAGGTTGTCCGAAAGGGTGGCCTGGATCATCTTCTCCAGGCCCGGGTCGCCGAAGTCCTTCCACCACGGGTCGGGGGAAGGAAGGCCCTTGGCGCCCCCGCTGAAACGGCGGGGCGCCTCCACGGGCGGCAGGGGATCCTTTTCGACAGAGTGGATCCGGCACCCCCCCAGGGGGAGAAAGACCGGAACCAGGCCGAAAAGGATCCAGGTCCTCACTTCTTCGCCCTTCCGTGGAGTCCTTCCACCACCTTGTCCAAAAGGCGGGTCAAGGTCTTCATTTCCTTCTTGTCCAGGGGCGCCACAAGCGAAGTCACCCGGGAGACGTGCTTGGGAAGCATCCGCCCCAGGCTCTTCCTTCCCTTGGGCGTGAGCCGGACCCGGAGGCGGCGCCGGTCTTCCTCGTGGGGGATCCTTTCCACCAGGCCCTCCTTCTCCAGCCCGTCCAGGAGGCCCGTGATCGTGGCCCTCGTCACCTTGGCCCCCTTGGCCAGATCCGAAGGACTGGCTTCTCCCTTGGGGGAGCGGTTGAGGAGCATGAGCACCGAGAAGCGTCCCCGGGAGAGGCCGTAGCTCTGGATCTGGGCCTCGTGGGCCTCCAGGAGATCCTGGGCGGCGGTGAGCAAGGCCAGGGTGGCCTCCACGGCGTCCAGGTCCAGGCCGGGGAAATAGTCCGCCAGGACCCGAAGGGCTTCTTTCCGGGGCAGGTCCCTGAGGAAGAGCATGGTCACCTCCAAATCGATAGGTCCCTAACTATTAGCCCCCTTATCCTTTTTCGTCAAGAGGGGCCCCCCTATTCCACTCTCTTTGCGAGGGATTCTAAAACCTGCTCTACAAGCGGACCGAGACGTCCACCTTCCCTTCCCGGCCCAGGATGCCCACAGTCACGGCCGAGCCGTTGCGGAGGACTTCCAGGTCCACCCTCCCCCCGGGCGCCTCCAGCCCGGACGACCCGAGGCTCTCCAGGAAGGGCGGGAGGAAAGGCTTGTCGAAGTGCACCCTGGAGTGGAACCCGTCGACCTCGAGCCCGAGACACGCTTGGAGGAGAAGGTAGAGAGCAGCCGCGGCCCAGGCCTGGGGGTTGCAGGCCACAGGATAGAGAGTGGGGCCTTTCCCCTCTCTTCTTGGAAAACCGCAGAGGAGTTCGGGAAGCCGGCCCAGGTCCACGTGGAGGGAGGCATCGAAGAGCCCCCCCAGGATTTACGCCCGCCGGGTCCTTCCGGCCGAAACGGGCCGACCCCATGCCCACCAGGGCATCGTCGTGGGGGCGGACCGCCGGGCGGCATATACGTACCCCTGGACCTCGCAAACCGCGATGGGCGGATCCCCTTTCACCCCGCAGCGAGAACGAGCAGGGACCCGCAAAAGGCCAGGCCCACGGCAAGGGCCTTTCGAAGGGTGAACCTCTCGCCAGCGAAGAGGGCGGCCAGGACGAAGACGAATATGAGGGAGAGTTCGTTCAACACCGAGGCCCGGGACATGGGGATGAGCTGGAGCCCCTTGAGCCAGACGTAGTAGCCGAGCCAGGTCCCCAGCACGGCCCCCGCGGTCATCCATCCGGTATGGCGGGTGGGCCGGAAGGCCCGGGAGATCCCGCCGCCTTCACGCCCCCAGGGAATGACCAGGATCCCAACGGCCCCGGCGGAGATCCGCAACCAGGCCACCCAAAGGGGCGAATACGTCTTGAGGATCCGGCCGATCACGATGATGCTGCCCACAACGAGGGTGATGAAAGTGACCCCCAGGACCACGCCGGCCAGGATCTCCCGCCGGGTCTTTCCTTCTTCTTCCTTCTCCACCCGGGAGGGCTCCCAGGTGCCGACCACGATCCCAGCCACCACGAGAAAGGACCCCAAAAGGAGGGAGAGGGTGAGTTCCTCGCCGAGAAAGAGGACGGAGAACAGGATCATCAAGGGGCTGTAGAGGGAGCCCACCAGGGAGGTGAGGGTGGCCCCGAGTTTCTTGAGGGCCTGGAAATAGGCCGTATCAGCCAGGCTCATCCCCAGGAAACCCGAAAGGCCAACCAGGACCCAGGCGGCGCCGTCCGCCCCGGGAGGGGAAAAGGGTTCGCCCAGGACCAGGAGGGTCAGGGTGAAGAGAAGGGCCCCAAGCGAACTCTTGAGAAAATTCTGGTGCCAGGCGGGCATCCCCTCCCCGCCGAGCTTGAAGCAGACCACCGCGGAGGCCCACAGCAGGGCCGCCAGGATGGACAGGGCGTCTCCCTGGGCGGAAGGGGAAGAGAGGAACAGGGCGCCCGCCATGGCATGCCTTCCTCGGGGAGGGGAAAACGGAAAAATGGCAAAGACTCAGTCCGGGAGCCCCTCCCAGCTGGTCACAACCATGATGCAGGCCTCCACGATCCCCTCGATCCGGGTTTTCTCCAGGAGTTCAAGGACCTTGTCGTCGAAGCTTCCTTCCTGGAACCAGATCAGGGGGAACCCAAGCCGCTCCGCCTCCTCGAGCACCTTCAGGCTCACGGGAGGGGGCGTCACTACGTTCACCACGTCCACGGGCCTGGGGACCTCGGCCAGGGAAGGATAGACCCGGAGCCCCGCGATCTCCCGGGCCTTGGGGTTCACGGGGTGGACGGTGTAGCCTTTGGATTTCAGGTTGTTTACGATGATATTGCCGTATTTCTCCGGGTTGGTGCTGGCCCCCACCACGGCGATCCGGGTCTGGGGGCCCTTGGCCTCCAGAAGCTTGGCGAAGACTTCCCGTTTCCTCTTCTCGTCGGCGATCATGGTTTCCTCTAGGGATTGCCCCCGTCTTTCCCCCCATCCTGTTGCGCCTGGGGCAGGCTACGGTTCTACTCAAGATCCTCTTCGAATCCCAGGGGTCCTCGGGGCCCTTTCCCTTTTACGCCTACGGAGCCGAACAGCCGATGGACCACGACACGCGCCGCAGGAACCTTGTCGCTTCCTGGGTCTTCGATTCTCTCTCCGTCCTGAACCGCTTCCACCTCTGGCTGGAAGACGTAGAGGAGGAATTCCTCGGGATGGACCCCACCCCAGAGGAGATCTCCTTTGCGGGACGCCTGGAGAAAGCCTTCATCGTATCCACGGCCGTCACATCTCTCGGGGCCAAACTCTTCGGCAGATACGGGGAAGCGAAGGGCTCCACCGACAAGGCCCTGATCAACCGGGTGAAAAAGGACGCCGACGCCATCTCGGCCTACGCCTTGAGCGAGGGGCTCTGGCACCTCACCCGGAACCTGCCGGAGAACCACGCCCTCATGGTGAGCCTGGGGGAAGGTCTCATGCCCAAGGTCGGGGAAACCCACGAGATGGGGTCCAACCCCCTTCTGGGATTCGGGAGGATCTACGCCCGGCCGCAAGTAGCCCAGTTCCTGGAGCCCCTCGTGGCCAGGCTCATCAACGAGGACTCCTACACGTTCGAAAGGTTCCAGGAGGATATCCGTCACAGAGGCATCGTGATCTGGGGAGCGGCCATCGACACCCTGGAGAACACGAGCCGCTTCGCCAAGGGCGCGGAGACCGGCCCCATGACGGTCCTCCACGTCTTCGACCAGCCCATGATCATGACCCGCCCTTACGAGGGCTACATGGGGACCCTGGTCCTTCCCGAGGCCGTGGCCCGCACGGCCGGGGAGGAATCCATCCTCCTCGCCTATCACACCCCCCGGAAACTCCTCCTGCGGGCGATCCTGGACACCTACCCGGGCCTGAAGCCCGCCAACGTCCACGTCTGGACCCTCCGCGGTAAATCGAGAGAGAAACGGATCGGCAACCTCTGGGAGGAATGGGCCGGACTTGGGGTCCACCTGGTGGACGAGGAGTGGACCACGCCCTTCGGGATGAAGGCATTCACCTCGAGCGGAACCTACGCTCCCACATACATGGTCGGCTCCTGGGAGGAGAAGGGCGAGAAACACGTCTTCCTCTGCGACGGCTACGCCGCCTCGGCCGAGGCCCTCCAGGCGGCCACCCTCGCGCCCCTGCTCGGCCTCTCCGTCAGCCTGGCCCTCTTTTCGGACAAGTTCGAGCTTCCCTTCGACGTGGAGCGCAAGGCCATGCTCCTGGACCCGGTGGACCCCCAGTTCGAGGAGAAGCTCCGCAAGATCGCCGGGGATTACCTGGATGTGGACTCCAAGGTCGCCGAGAGATACGCCGACATGATACGGGAGGCCTCCGAAGCCGGCGTTCCCTGGCCCAAGTCCACCTTCGAGGCGGAGGACTTCTTTCCGAACAAGTTCTGGCGGTCCATGGCCCTGGCGGGCTTCATGTGCCCCGACCCGTATTCCGGGGCCGGGGGAGTGGAGGAGATCCGGGACGGGGTCTACCGGGTCACCGCCCAGCTCACCACGACCCGGGGCTCCAAGCGGGTCCGCTTCACCTTCCGCCTCCGGGAGGACTGGGAGACCATGAAACTGGTCTTCAATCCCCTCCTGGACCGCTTCGTCGCCGGGGAGGACTACAGGAAACGCCCCGTCAAGATCTCCGACTCCGGGCGGATCCGGAACGAACTCCAGACCTTGTGCCCCCTGGCCCTGGAGTCCTTCGGGACCAGGGGGATCCGGGTCCACTTCAACCGCATCAACGAAGGGGTCATGCCCAAAGAGAAACAGGCGAAGATCCGGGAGATCCTCGCCTGGTTCAAGGAGAACCATCCTGTCTGGTTCTCCTGGCTGGAACTGGCGGACTGAACCGGATCAGGCCGGGCCGGTCTTCTCCTGGAAGGCCTCCTCTTCGTCGATGGGGAGCATGTCTTCCAGTTCCTCCTGGTCCTCCAGTTCGACCTGGTCCGCTTCGGGCTCCACCACCTCGTCCTCCCCCGCCGGGGATTCTTCCCAGGCTACCTCCTCATCGGGGGAGTCCTCGAAGCCTGGCTCCCGGACATCCTCTCCAAGTTCCTCCTCCTCTTCCGAGGAGGAGACCAGCGTGATGAGCCTCATGTGGGCCTTGAGGGCCGCCCTCGCCTTCCACCAGCGCCAGAGCATGAAGAGGAGACCCGCCAGCACCAAGGGAATACAGGCCAGGACTCCCTTCTTCCAGGCCGGCCAGGTCCGGACCTCGGCGAAGGTCTTGGCCAGTTTTTCCCGGACCAGGATCATCTTCCGCGAAGCCGTATCCACGGCCTTCTTGAATGCAAGACGGGGACCGGAACGGGTCTTCACCGCGTCCAGGGCCGCCTGGATCCTCTTTGCGAACAGGGGACCTTCCATGGGAAGGCGCCGGGCAAGGACCTTGGCGGCGCCGGGACTGCCGATCTCTCCCAACCGGTCTACCGCGTATCCCTTGACGTAGGCGGAAGGGCTGTCCAGGAGCCCTGCGAGGAGGTCTTCCTCCTCGGTCCTGGACATTTGGGGCGTCAACTTCTGCAGGGCGTAGACCTGGGCCCGTAAAAGGTCCACGTCTTCCTTGGGACCCACGCCCAGGAGAACCTTGGGGATCTCCTTGGGACCGCCAAGCTCCGCCAGGGCGCTCAGGATCCGCAGGCGGACCTCCTTGGGAGCCTTGGGGTCGACCAGGAGGGCCCGGGCCAAAGGCTTGGCCGCCTTGGTGGAGCCAAGCTTCTCCAGCGCCGTGGCGGCGTAACCCCTGGTCCAGGGGTTCTCGTCACCCAGGGCCTGGAGGAGGAAGCCCTCTTCCCTGGGGTCGGGCATCCGGCTCAATGCATAGGCGGCATAGCGCCTCACCTCCGGGTTGGGAGAATCCCGGAGGGCCTTGCACAGCCCGGGGATCGCGCTCTCGACTTTGTTCTCCCCGAGCGCGTAGGCCGCCCGGGCGGCCACGGCCGGGTCCGGATCCTCCAGGAGAGACTCCACCTCCTCGGCATAGACCTGCACGTCCCCGGACCGCTCCAGGGAAGTAAGGGCTTCGAACCTCTCCTTGGGGGAGAGGCTCGCCCAGTCCGTACCGGAAGTGGTCTTACCCTCCTTGGCCGCCAGGCCCTTGCGGGAGGGGACCTTGGGAAGGCGCAGAGACTTCAGGAAATGGAAGCCCGGCGGGCTCCCGGCGTGGAGGAACCTGAAACCCACCCCCGCGGGATCACACCTTCCCTCCAGGGTAAAGGGTCCCTCGCACCCTTTCAGGAAGGAGCGGAAAAAGGGTGGGAGAAGAGGAAGCATGGCCGCCGTTTCCCCGTAGGCCCGAAGGAAGGGGCCTCCCACGGGAAAGGCGGAAGCTTGTCCTGCCTCATCACCGGAATCGCCGGGCGCCTTGCCCAAGGCTTTCGCCAGGAGGTCCGCGGCGGTTCCCAGGTAGAGCCTTCCCCCGGCCAGGGCCCAGGAGAAGCGCCTTCCCGAGGAATCCTCCATGGTATGGATGGTATACCCGGTGGAAGTGGTCTCTTCTTTTTGGCGCCAGGCCTTTCCCGGCGCCCGGAGGACCTTGTCCGCCCGGGAGGGATTGGTGAGTTCCAGGAGGGCCGCCCAACCGGGCCGCCCCTCCTTTTGCGTCTTCACCCGCAGGACGAAATCCCCGGACAGGGCGGGCATGATCCTCCGCCAGGGCAGGGGAAGGGCTCTTTCCAGTTCCGGCAGGAAAGGAGGAGAGTTCCCTTCGCCCTTCCCCTGGGAGGCGCGGGGAAGGACCAATCCGGCCGCCACCACCAGGTCCGTCGGCCCGGGAAAGGCCTTCTCCAGGGAGGCCGGCCAGGACTTGGTCCCCGCCAGGGCGCCCCACCCGCTCCTGGGCTCGGGCCACTCCAGGCGGACCCGGGTCTCGACGCCTTTTCCGGTCAACCGGGACATCCAGGAAACCCAGGACTTCTCCTCACCGGGAGAGAAGAAAACAGCCGGGCCGCCCCGGAAAAGACCTTTCTTGAAGGATAGAAAGATTCCACTCCCTTCCTGGAATCCGCAGGTCCGAAAGATCCTGGCCAGGGCGATGTCTGCCCGGAGACTCTTGGTGGCTGGGGAAGCCTCGGCCTCCAGGGCCCGGGCGAGCAGGTCCTTCGAAGTCGCGGCCAGGAAGGTGTCTCCCCTGTGGAGGGAGAAGAGCCGCAACCCCACGGGCGGGGGAAGGGTGTAAGACCCCACTTCGGCGCCGCCCATCCGTCCGGCGGGCCTGTAGACGCCGGGTCCCTTGCCCAGCCGGGAAAGAAATTCTTCCGGCCCTTTCCGGCCGCCTGGAAACACCAGGAGGAGGGATGGCCCCCCTTCCTTCGGGGGATAGAGGGCCGCCGTGAAAGGGCCCTCCAGGAAGGCCCGGGTGATCTCCTTCTTTTCCGCCCCGATCCAGCGGGCCAGGCGCTCCAGGAAGAGATCGGCCCCCGGGCCGGCCTTGGCCAGGAGTTTCCCTCCCTTTTCCATGGAGAGGACGGCCAGGGCGTTCTGGGGCACCAATGTGAACCCTTTGGGCCACTTGGGAAGAGTTCCTTCGCTTCCCCCCGCCGCGGCGATTCCTCCCACCAGGACCAGGGAGGCCGCGACCAACGCCATTCTCCAGCTTCCGTGCGGGTGATTCATTTCCGCTCCCCTTCCCGCGGGGACACCCGTAAGGGGGGTCGCCCCGCGTCTCCCTGTTTCTATCGGTCCGGGACCCCTCCCCCTTGAGAGGGCGTGTCTTTCCATGGAAGTCAGGGTTCAGGTCCCGGCCCCGGGGGGACGAAAGGGGGAAAGGGGGAGAAAAGGCCGAACCCGGAGAAAAGGAAGAAAAAGGTGGTCCGAAAATTCCGGAAGAGCCGCGACCGGGAGAGGCGCCCCGCCCCGGGGGTCCGGACCCTCCTCCTGGGGGCGGCATTCGGGGCAGGAGTCCTGGCCTTGTCGGCCTGGAGCCTTCTCTTCCCCGGCCGGGGACCCCTTTCGCCTGCCGGCCCGGAAGGAACGGATTCCCTCCTCCTGGCCGGGCTGTGGCTCCTTCTCTTTCTCTTCCTGGGCCTCTGGCCCCTCCTGACCGCCTCGGTGGTGCTCCCTTTGCGAAACACCGCGGCCAAGGCCCGGGCGCTTGCCGAGAGAAGATCCCCGTTCCAGGTTTCCGGAAAGGGGCCCCTGGAAGTCCGGGAAGTGGAAGAGGCCTTGGCCCGGCTGGGAGCGGCCCTTTCGGAAAAAGAGAGGATGGCCAGGGCGGGGTTTATGGCCGAACGTTACGCCTTTCGCCAGCTCCGCAGAGTGATGGACTCGCTGGCCGAGGGGGTGATGGTGGCGGACCACGCATTGGAAGTGGTCCTGGTGAATCCCGCCGCCCAGGCACAGCTCGGCGTGGAGGAGAGCCGGGTGGGCGGCCTTCACCTGGCAGAGGCCCTGCCGCGGAGCCTCTATGAAAAGGCCCGTCCCCTCCTGGAGAGGTTCAGGGAGGGCAGGACCCATCCGGCCAAGGTGGAGACCCGGTTCAAGGGCCGGGCCCTCAAGGTCTCCCTTGCCCCCATCCGGGACGAGGGGGAAGGAAACTCCTTCCACGGGGTAGTGCTGGTTTTCATGGACGTCACCCGGGAAAAAGAGGTGGAGGAGATGAAGGAAGCCTTCCTCTCCTCCGTATCCCACGAACTCCGCACCCCCTTGGCGGCGATTTGCTCCTATACGGAAATCCTAAGGGACATGCCCCCCGAGGACGAAAGAACCCGGAAGGAATTCCTCGCCATCCTGGGCGAGGAGGCCCAGAGACTCACCCGGATCATCGAGGACGTCCTGGACCTGTCGACCTTCAAGGCGGGGAAGTTCTTCCTCAACCGGGGCCCCCTCCCCCTGGAGGACCTGCTGGAGAAAACCAGGAAGAAGTTCGGGCCCCAGGCTGAGGAGTCCCAGATCGACCTCACCTTCCACAACGAGTGCCCCGAAGTTCCTCCCCTCCTGGTGGACGCCAAGAGGATCCAGCAGGTCCTGGACCAGCTCGTGGGGAACGCCCTCAAGTTCACTCCCCGGGGAGGAACCATCCAGGTCCGGGCGGACTGCCCCGACTTCGAGGAGAAGGACCGGGGAGGCCGCCTCCGGGTGGAGGTTTCCGATTCTGGCCCGGGCGTGCCCCCGGACCAGCGGGAGGAAATCTTCCAGCCCTTCCAGCAGCTCGGGGCCCTCCTCACGGACAAGCCCCAGGGAACGGGACTGGGCCTTCCCCTGGCCCGTTCCATCCTGGAGGCCCATGGCGGGAGGATCTGGTGCCGGGAATCCCCCCTGGGAGGAGCCTCCTTCGTTTTCGAAGTCCCCCTGGGCTACCCCCTCTC
>JALUZX010000196.1 GCA_027011425.1 Planctomycetota bacterium | reverse complement strand
ATCCCGTCCCGAGGGGGGTAAGGAGGAGTACCGGGAGGAGAAGAATCGAGAGGGCCGTTCGCTTCATGGGGCCGCGCTCCTTTAGCCCGGGCTGGGTCCAGGGAGGCCCGATGATGGCCCGGGGAGACCTCCCCGGCAAGGCGGGGTGGCGGTCCTTACAAAAATCTGGCTCACTTTTTGCCTTTCCGGGTTTCCCTTTCTCTTCTCCACGATAAAGGATGCCGAGGTTTGGGGGAGAGGGAGGAGACTAGGATGCCTGGATGGCTGGAATCGGACCATCTTGCCCCCCCTTTCCTGGAAGTCTTTTGCAGAGGCGGGGGACCCTCCTGGGGGTTTCCCTCCTCCTTTTCTCCCCTGGTTCCACCGGAATCCAGGGAGGAGGACGTCCCGGTCTCGCGGGGGGATCCCCGCCGGCTGTGGAGATTCCCGGGTTCACCGCCTACGTGATCGGCGATTCCCGGGGCGCGCGGGTCTCCCGCCGGGGAGGGGTGACCCGGTGGACCAGCACCTCCGCCCGGATCGCCTGGTTCTTCGAGGCCGGGGGGCCGGGGACCCTGGAAATCGCATTGAGGCTCAGGGCGGGAAAGAAAGACCGGGGACTCCTGGAGGTTCGGGCCGGGGGGAAGAGCATCCGGGTCGCTTACGGCCCCACTCCCCGGGAAGGGGTCCTCCTTCCCGCGGGCAAGGTGAGGATCCCGCGGAAGGGCTGGTTTTCCGTAACCGTGAGGGGACTGAAGAGGGAAGGGACCGCCTACCCGGACCTGCTGGGGCTTCGGCTTTCGGGAACACCCGTCGTGGGGATCCGATACAACCGGCTCCCCAGGAGGAATTGCGCCTCGGTCCACCTCAAGTATCCCCTTCCCAAGGGGGAGCGGGTGGAGTGGTTCTACAACGAGGTGACCGTCCCCCGGGGAATGGACCCGCTCTACACGTATTTCGAGGTCTGCGGTTTCAGGCGCGGTTATTTCGGGATGCAGGTGAACAGTTCCCGGGAGAGGAGGATCATCTTTTCGGTTTGGGATGCCGGAGGGGAGAGGATCACCCGCAAGAGGGTGAAGGAAGCGGACCGGGTCCGGATGCTGGCCCGGGGGAAGGGCGTGAAGGTCAACGCCTTCGGCCACGAGGGCACGGGGCTTCACAGTCACTGGGTCTACCCGTGGAAGGCGGGAAGGACCTACCGCTTCGCGGTGAGGGCGGAACCCACGGGTAAGAACACGGCCTACACGGCCTTCTTCTACGTCCCCGAGGCGGGAAAGTGGAAATCGATCGCATCCTTCCTGGCTCCCAAGGACGGCGGATACCTGGGCCATCTCTATTCGTTCATCGAAAATTTCGGGGGCCGCAACGGCTGCCTGGAACGAAAGGCCTTTTTTGGAAACCAGTGGGTCCGGACGGCGGATGGGAAATGGATCGAGCTGAAGAAGGCGGTCTTCACCCATGATCCCACGGGCGGGACGGAGCGCTTCGATTTCGGCGCCGGCGTGAAAGGAAACCGGTTCTTCCTCTGGACCGGAGGATTCAAGCCCGGGACCGCCCATGGAGGGGAGGTCCTGGAGCGAAAGGGAGGCGGCAGGCCTCCCGCCTCCCTGCCCTTGAAGGGGATCTAACCTGTTCTTTGAATCTGTATAGCCGTTGGATCCAGGAAGACCCAAAGGGGGGAAAATTTCTCGGACCGCCCGCTGAAAGCAGGATTCCGAGCTTCCAGCCTTCCCCTTGTGCCTTCAGCATTGTTGGTGCTTCGCGAGCATCGAGGAATCCAATGAGATCTCGGGAAAATCCCTTGACAACTTCCTGGGTCTGATGTAAGTCCCACTTCCGTAAAAGTCGTCTCGACCGGGAGACCTTTGTTTTCGAGACGATTCCCTCGGGAAGAAGCGGGCCTCCTCGGCCGGGACACCGGAAACAGGTTACCCCGGGAAGGAGAGCCCCATGAGAACATCCCAAACTTCTCCCCTCGGACGTGGGGTTCGCGCGTTCGAAGCTGAGTATTTTCGACCCACGCGTCGATGCCTTAGGGTTAATTGCCGGAAAGGAGGGCTGTTTTCGAGATGAAGAAGAAATTCATGCCGAGGTGGATATCGGCAATCAATTCATGCGCTTGTTCTTTGGTTCTACTTCTTGTTTTTTCCCCCGGTTGCAGGGTCCACACTATCAATGAGAAGACCAATGAGAAAACGCATTTTGTAAATAGAAAGAGGGAGGGCCAAGATATTTTCTTTCCCCTTTGGGGGAGAAGGGGTGAAGTAAAAATCCTTTGGGGAAAGGGCGTCTACAGGACTTTGAAAGAAGAACTGTTCGAGAACGATGACCGTGTTACGGAAGAGTTCGGAGTTCTGTGTTTGCTGGCCGACAAGCTCGAACTGCCCAGGAAACCATGGGTTGGTGACATCCTGGTCTGTGAATGCCCGAAGAAGGGAGGGGGAGAATCCGGGAAACCAAGGGCTTGCGTGGTTACAAATGTTTTTCTGGAGTTTTTCAACGAAGATTTTATTCTAAGATGGATCAAAGAAGACCCTTTGTCCATTGTGGGTCTGCTGAAAAATTGGTCGATCTGCTCATATTTGCCGCCGTATATCGACCCCAACAGGAAGAAGATCTTTTCTCTTTGCTACAGGTTGAAAGGGTGGAAAGAAGTAAACGAAAAAGAAGATCCACGGGAATTGATCGGGAAAATTCCAATTTTCTCCGAAAAATCCAAATGGGACGAAGCCGAGGAGATTTTCGTTGGTGAGAAATGGATCCATGAAAATGTATTGAAAATAATAAAGCCTCCTTATGGGATCAGGCCGAAATGGTTTTAAAGAAAAAACACGGGGGATCAAGAATACAGGTCTTCCGCAGAATCCATTTGTCCAGGCGGCGCGGCGAGGCGGGGCTGACACCCGGCTTCCGTCCTGGTGATGACCTGTCGGGTTTCGGGCCTTTACTTTGCGCACCACTTGAAAAGGGCGCTGATTGGCGGAGGCGACAAAAGTCTTGTCAAGACCGGGACTCGGTGGGTGCTTCGGGACTGGCCCCCCGACGTCACGAGTCCGGATCTCCGATCCGGCCTCGTTCCGGCGGGGGCTTCACAAAATTTCAAGGTGGGGGAAGTTAATGGTTTTTTTGGATTTTCGAAGGTCCAGGACTTTTGTCGTAACCGTCACAGATTGGCGGAGGCGACAAAAGTCTTGTCAAGTTCGTAATCCGTTGATTGCGCACGAACTGGCCCCCCGACGTCACGAGTCCGGATCTCCGATCCGGCCTCGTTCCGGCGGGGGCTTCACAAAATTTCCAACTGGGGGAAGGGCGTAATCTCCGCCTTTTTGGGTCTTCAAGGGCCCAATGATTCTGGGGAAGAGGCTTTATTCTTTTTGCTCCAGGGGTACGAGGGCGAACGGGGGGGACCAGAGGCGGTCGGGTTG
>JALUZX010000195.1 GCA_027011425.1 Planctomycetota bacterium | reverse complement strand
TGGATCCGCCCCGCGCCCCTCCGCTCGGCCCAGACCAGGATATACGCCAGGCCGCCGATGATGGAGAAGGCGATCCCCCCCGCCACGAGGGCGAAGAAGATCCAGCCGATCCAGCTTCCCCCCGCCCAGGGCGCGAAGAGCCCCGTGGCCTCGCAAAGAAGAGCCGTCACCGGTCCACCTCCCCGAGAACGATGTCCAGGGAGCCGATGATGGCCACGGCGTCGGCGATCATGGCCCCCTCGAGAAGCTTTCCCAGGATGGTCAGGTTGGCGAAGGAGGGCCCCCGGATCCGCATCCGGTAGGCGTTCTTGCCCCCGCCTCCCACGATGTAGTGCCCCAGCTCGCCCCTGGGGTTCTCCACGCCCAGGTAGACCTCCTTCTCCGGGGCCTTGAGTGCCTTGGAGACCTTGGCCTTCACATCCCCGCCGGGAAGGACGTCCAGGCACTGGCGCACGATCTTGATGGACTCCAGGATCTCGAGCATCCGGACGTAATACCTGTCCCAGCAATCACCCTGGACGCCCGCCTCTCCGCGTCCCACGGGGATGTCGAAATCCAGCTTGTCGTAGACCAGGTAGGGCCGGGCGCGCCGGACGTCGTAGGCCACCCCCGAACCGCGCAGGCAGGGACCGGTGAACCCCCAGGCCCGGGCCTCCTCGGCCGAAACCACCCCGATTCCCGCGGTGCGCCGGACGAAGATGGCGTTGCGGGAGAGCAGGGTGTCGTATTCCTTCCAGGTCTTCTCCATGTGGTCGCAGAAGTTCCTGGTCCCCTCGAGGAAGCCCTCGGGGAGGTCGTGGCGCACCCCGCCGATGCAGACGTAGTTGTAGGTGAGCCGGGCCCCGCAGAGGCGCTCGAAGAGGGAGAGGATCCACTCCCTGTCGCGGAAGGCGTAGCAGAAGGGCGTGAAGGCGCCGAGGTCCAGGCCGTAGGTCCCGAAGGCCACCAGGTGGGAGGCGATCCTGTTCAGCTCCGCCACGATCACCCGGATGTACTGGGCCCGCTCGGGCGCCTCGATCCCGCAGAGCTTTTCCACGGCCATGCAGTAGCCCAGGTTGTTGTTCATGGCCGAGAGGTAGTCGTAGCGATCCGTGTAGGGCGTGAACTGCTCCAGCGTGAGAGTCTCGCCGATCTTCTCCGCGCACCTGTGGATGTAGCCTACATACGGTTTCGCGGAAGAGATCACCTCCCCGTCGGCGGTGAGCAGGACCCGGAGCACCCCGTGGGTGGAGGGGTGCTGGGGCCCCATGTTGATGAACATCTCCTGGGTGCGGACGTCCGCCACGGCCTCCGTTCCGCCCGGATCGATCTTTTCCATGCCTTCCATGGCGCTCATTTCGCGGAGATCCCCCCGTATTCCTCGGGGTATTCGTAGTCCTTGCGGAGAGGATGGCCCACCCAGTCCTCGGGACAGAGGATCCGCCGGAGATCGGGGTGGCCCGTAAATTCGACGCCCAGCAGGTCGAAGGTCTCCCTCTCGTGCCAAAGGGCGGCCGGGTAGATCGGCACGGCCGAGGGGCAGACCGGGTTCTCCCTGGGAAGGACGGCCTTGAGAACCAGTTCGTGCCCTTCCGTGGTGGAAAGGAGGTGGTAGACCACCTCGATGGAGCCGCCCCCCTCCGCGTCCGGCCTGTCCACGCCGGTGACCATGAGCAGGAGGTCGAACTTGAGCCCCTCCTCCTCTTTCAGGAATTCCAGGACCTCCGGGACCGAATCGGCCGCCGCCTCGATCCAGGGATCGCCCTTGTCCGTCACCGCCCCTTTCACGGCCTCCGGAAACCGGCCTTCCAGGAGCTTGGCGATCACGGGAAATTCCATGGCCATCCCTCAGGCCTCCTTTTCCTTGCCCGCCCCGGCGGGCTCTCCCGCCGGGCCGGGTTTTCCGGCGGAGAAGGTCTTCATCCGGTCCATCTTGGCCTGGAGGGCCATGACGGCGTCCAGGAGGGCTTCGGGCCTGGGGGGACACCCGGGAAGGTAGACGTCCACGGGGACGATCCGGTCCACGCCCTTCACCACGTGGTATCCGTGCCGGTAATAGGGCCCGCCCCGGCAGGCGCAGGCCCCCATGGCGATCACCCACTTGGGGTCGGGAACCTGCTCGTAGAGCCGCTTGATCACGGGGGCCATCTTGAAGGTGACCGTCCCCGCCACGATCATCAGGTCCGCCTGGCGCGGGCTCGGGCGGAAAGCCCCGGCCCCGTATCGATCCAGGTCGAAATGGGGCGCCCCGGCGCACATCATTTCGATGGCGCAGCAGGCCAACCCGAAAGTCATGGGCCAGATGCTCCCCCGGCGGGCCCAGTCCAGGGCCTCGTCCAGGGTGGTGAGCAGGACTCCCGGCGCCGCCGGCTGGACAGGTAGGTTCTGGGGTCCCATCAGGCCTTCTCCTCCTTCCCGGCGGGAGGTTCCTCCTCGCCCACGCTCTTCACCCATGCCAGGTCGCCGGCGGCCCAGACATAGAAGAGCCCCACCAGCAGGATCAGGACGAAGATGAATCCCTCCACCAGGGCCACGGCCCCGAGCTTCTCGAAGACCCGGGCCCAGGGAAAGAGGAAGGCGATTTCGATGTCGAAGACCAGGAAGATCAACGCCACCGTATAGAAACGCATGTCGAAGCGGATCCACCCCTCCCCTTCGGGAAGGATCCCGCACTCGTAGGTGTCCTCCTTCACCCGCCCGGGCCGCTTGGGCCGGAGGAAGGCCCCCACCAGGAGCATGGCGAAGACCGCCACCGCCCCGAGAAGCAGGAAGACCCCCAGGTTGAAGAAGTGGAAATACATTCAGATGCCTCTACGAAACGAAAGGTCCCAGAAACGCCGAAACCGGGCCGCGAAGGTCCTCACCCGTCCAGAGAAGCGCCCGGCCCGTCCATACCGTAAAGGCCGGGGACGGAAGAATCTTTCCAGAGAGCCCCGGAGGGGGGCAAGGGTTTTTTGAGGGGAAGCCAGGGGGAAAGGACGCGGCCGTTCCCTTACTCTTTGGCAGACGCAACAAAAGTCTTGTCGGGCCCGGGGTTCGGTGACTGCTTCGGAACTGCCCCCCCGACGTCACGAGCCCGGATCTCCGATCCGGCCTCGTTCCGGCGGGGGCTTCACAACTTCGGTGCCTGGGGGAAACTCCGGTTTTTGGGGGGTTTTCGAAAGTCCGGGACTTTGTCGTAACTGTCACGCTTTCCCCCGGCGGCCCTCCAGGGCTTCCGGGTTCACCAGGTTGGGCGGAATCCTCCCTTCCAGCCCGTCCAGGAGGTTCCGGGCGGCCATCCGGGCCATGCGTGTCCGGGTCCCAACGGTGGCGCTCCCGATGTGGGGCAGGCAGACCAGGTTGGGAAGGTCCGTGAGCCCCGGCGCCGGGAGGGGTTCGTTTTCATACACGTCCAGGCCCGCCGCGGCGGGCCTGGACGTGTATG
>JALUZX010000194.1 GCA_027011425.1 Planctomycetota bacterium | reverse complement strand
ATTCAGGGCCCACCCGCAACAAACCAGGACTTGACCGCCCCCTCCCCCTTGAATCGGCCTCCACTCCCGCCGGAGGCGGGGCCCTATGAGGGACGATTCCGCCGTCTTCGGCTGCTAAGCGACGATGGGCCCCACCGGAGGCGGGGAATACCCAAGAGACCGAAGACCGTAAAAAAGGCCCCCCCGGCATGGCCGGGAGGGCCTTCCCCGTCCGCCTTGGGCCGCCGCCCGCGCGCGCGCGGGCTCCCCCCGGCCCAGGGCTCAAAGAAGCAAATCTCAGTCGCTGATGGCCGCCGCCACCAGGCACCCCTTGGCCACGGAGTTCAAGGGCTCCGGGGCCCTGCGGATCTCCGTCACGTCCAGAGGGAAATCCACCTTCTCGAATTCCTGGCGGAAGACATCCTCGAACCCCTCGATCTTGGAAGTTCCTCCCGCGCAGACCACGTGGATGGATTCCGGGAAAGTGGGCATGTTGGAACTGGACTCGAACCGGCTCTTGATGTTGGTGACCGTGTAATTGAGCAGGTTCCTGTAGTAGATGGCGATGGCCTCTTCCTCCCTGTTCTTGGGGGAACGGATATCCACGCCCCTCTCCTTGAGGTAGGTCGCCTTGGAGACCGGGATCCCCAAAACCGTGGCAACGTTCTTGTCGATCCAGTCGCCTCCGCGGCAGACCGAGAAGGAGAGGGCCGGGATGGTCTTGTAGCAGACGCACACGTTGACCATCCCCCCGCCGAAGCTGATCCCGATCCCCGTGAAGTCCTGTTCCGCCAGCTCCGAGAAGACCACCGCGTGGCCCTCGTTGATGGCCTGGGCGTTGTAGCCCATCTTGCGGAGCATCCCCTCGAAGAGGCCCTGGTGGTAGATCACGTTGTTGTCGGCGTCGATCGATTCGGCGGGCACCGAGAAGTAGCAGTTCTCGTTGGGGGCCGCCGGCTCTCCAAGGACCTTGGAGATGATCAGCTTGATCATGGGCAGGGCGTCCACCTCGCTGGGGCTGATCAGGCCGTCCTTCATGGGGCGGCGGGTCTCCCTTCCGAAGATGTTGGCAAGCTCGAAGGCCGATTCCCCGATGACCACCATCTTTCCGTTGTGGACCACGTACGGCACCTTGAGCTTGGTCAGCATGTTTTTGGAGTACACGTCCCCCTTGATGTCCAGGAAGGCGTTTCGTTCCAGGTGGATGGCCACGCTTCCTTCCGGCGTCTGGACGGCGGCGGCGATGTTCGCCGTTCCGATGTCCAGCCCCTTTCCGAGAAGGACGTTGGTCTCTCCCTCCTGGGCCTGCCCGGATTCCGGAGCCATGGTAGTCCCGGTGTCCTGGGGGTTCTCGAAGTCCTGGTAGTTTTCGTTCTCGCTCATCGGCTCAACCCACTCCCCTTCGTGGCCTAGGATCCTCTGGTCAACCGCCTTGGCGGCGCAGTTTTTTCATCCGTTCGAGGTTCGCGGCAATGCCGGCCCCGGAACGTTCCTTGACCTGGACGGTGTCCAGGTTGTTTTCCATTTCTTCGTCACCGTGATCGGTGAAAAGTCCGTCCAGCTTGACTTCATCTCCCTCGACGGCTTCGTGGATGCCCACTTTCTTCCCGATCTTCTCGATCTTTCCCTCGAGGGAATTCATGACTTGTTCGAGCATGGAGGCGATCTTGGCCTCTCCTCCCTCCCCCCCGGAGGGGGCGGCTTTCGGGGAGACCACCTGGGCTTTCAGGTCGGCGATTTCCCCCATGAGCTTCATCATGAGTTCCGCATTGAACCCGCCGACCGCTCCGGAAGCCTCCGGGGAGGAGGGAGCGGACCCGCTTTCCAGCTCCCGGATCTTCTCTTCCAGCTCCTTGTTCCGGTCCTCCGCTTTCTGGAGACCGGCCCGAAGTTCTTCGACTTCCTTCTCGAGCCTGGCGGCCGCATCCCGGGCTTCCTGGAGGCGTGCGGCCTCCTCGGTGCGGCGCTTCAGTTCCTCTTCCCTCTGGGCCAGGAGATCTTGGAATTCCTTCCTCCCGTTCTGGACGAGGCGTTCCACCTCTTCCGGAGGGACGTACCCCGAACTGGCGACCGCCTTTTCCACGGCCTCCTGGATCATCCCGGCGATTTCAGAGGGTCGAATGACCTTGACCCGGGATTTTCCCTTGCGTTCGAGTTCCTCGAGGGATTCCTCCCTGGCCCGGGCCTCCAACGCCTCCAGCAATTCTGCAGTTTGATCCATGCCAAGCACCCCCAGGTGCGAGAGAAGGGCATCCGTCCCCTACCCTCCCGGAAGGAGCCCGGCATCCTGGGAAACCACCGGGATCCTCGGGCCTCCATCCTGGTGAGGAGGGAACTTCGAACTCTTTCCCCTTCTCGAACAGGAAGAGGCCCGGCCTTGAGGGATTTCCAGGGGGTCTTTCCCTCCGCCGGGAGCGGGTCGAAACAATCTGATCCGTTCCCCGGTCCTCCCGGGAAGGATGAGAGAAAATGGGGCTCTTCCGCAGAATCTGGGGGTCGAGGTGGCGTGGAAAGGCACCTACGGTCGGCATTCAGCCGGGAACGGCGGGTTCGGGCGCCGGCTGGGGCCCGCCAAAAAGGTTCGCCCCGGGTTAGAAGGGAATGGAGTCGTCCCCGTTTCCTTCTGCGAAGTATTCCGTTCCGGGTTCTTCGGGAGGAGGAGGAGGGGGTGAATAGCTTTCTCCGGCGGTAGCGGGCGGAGCCTGGGGCGCGGAATACTCCTGCCTGGGCCTCCCCCCTTGGGAGTGGTTCCGATCGTCCTGCCTCCCTCCGAGGAACTGGAAGGATTCCCCGATGATCCGGTGCTTGGAGCGTTTGCTCCCATCCTGGGAGGTCCAGGATGCGTATTCCAGCCTGCCTTCCACCAGGATGGGACGTCCCTTCTTCATGTAGGTATTGAGGATCTCGGCCAGGCGGCCGTAGAAGCGCACGTCGATAAAGCAGGTCTGCTCCTTTTGCCCCGAATTCTGCGTGTTGTAGCGCCTCGTGGAGGCAAGTCCGAACTCCACGACGGGGGTTCCCGTGGGCAGAGCGCGGAGTTCGGGGTCTCTCGTGAGGTTTCCGATCATGATCACTTTGTTGTAACTGGCCATTTCGTTTCTCTCCGTGGGTCCAAAAAAGCGAAACCTCTCAACCCCACCATCTTACCCGGTCTTTCCACCCTTCCCAAGAAAGCCCGGGCCTACTCTGGTTGGCCTCCTTCCCCGGGGGGAGGTAGAATCCCCTCCTTTCCCCTACCAAGGAAGACGAGCCATGAACGGAAAGGTCACGGAGCGCCGCGCCCATCCCCGGGCTAAAGCCGGTTTTCCCCTGCGCCTGGGCCCGGAAGGGAAGATCCCGGCCCGCCTGAAGAACATCTCCCGCTCGGGCCTGTGTTGCGTGGTCCCCGATCCCCTTCCGGAACTCTCCCTGGCCCAAGCGGTTCTGGAG
>JALUZX010000193.1 GCA_027011425.1 Planctomycetota bacterium | reverse complement strand
CCCCTTGAAAAGGGCACAGTTTCTCGACCCATCTCCATTCTGCCGTCTTCGGCAGCGTAGGGAACGCCGGAGGGCCGGCGCGAAGCGGCGGCCCGAACGTCGTCCCTCGAAGGAACCCCCACATCCTCTCTTCCCAAACCAACAAGATCTATCCGACTTACGAAGGAGGCCGGATTCGATGGGGACCCACCGGAGGCGGCGGCTCCCCCCATCGACCCTCCTCAGGACTCTTCTTCTTCCGGCCCGGTCTTCTTCCCGAGGAAGAGGGTCTTTACGTCCTCCACCATGAGGTAGAGGGAGGGCACGAGAAGGAGGGCGATGAAGGTGGAGAAGAGGATGCCGAATCCCAGCGAGATGGCCATGGGGATGAGAAACCGGGCCTGGACGGAGGTCTCGAAGATCATGGGGGCCAGGCCGAAGAAGGTGGTCAGCGAGGTGAGAATGATGGGCCGGAACCGCCTCGCCCCGGCCCGGGCCACGGCCTCGAAGGGGGAGAGCCCCCCGGTGTCCCGGAAGCTGTTGGCCGCATGGACCAGCACCAGGGAGTCGTTCACCACCACCCCCGCCAGGGCCACGATCCCCATGGCGCTGATGATGCTCAGGTCGTAGCCCATGAGAATGTGCCCCAGCACCGCCCCCACGACCCCGAAGGGAATGGAGACCATGATGATCACGGGCTGGACGTAGCTCTTGAAGGGGATGGCCAGGAGGGCGAAGATCCCCAACAGGGCCAGGATGGAGCCTCCTTTCAGGCTCTCGATGGACTCCTTCTCCTCCCGGTTCTGCCCTTCCAGGGAATACCCAAGGCCGTCATACTTCCTCATCAGGGCCGGAAGGGCGTTCTTTTTCAGGTCCGCCAGGACCTTGTCCGCCGTTGTGACCCCCGGCACCACCTTGGCCGTAACGTCCAGGACCCGCTTTCCGTCGGCCCTCTGGATGGTCGTGTAGGACCGGCCCCTCCTCACGGCGGCCGCCTCCTCCAGGGGGATCTCACCGCCGCCGGGCGTCCTGAAGATGAAATCCTCAACGTCGAACTCGGAGCGGCGCTCCTTCTTTGGATAGCGGACGTAGACCCTGACCTCGTTCCTGCCCCTCTGCTGGCGCAGGGCCTCGGCCCCGAAGAAAGCGGCCCGGACCTGGCGCCCCAGGTCGGTGGAGGTAAGCCCCAGGCTGGAGGCCTCGGGGCGGACCTTGAGGTTCAACTGGGGCTTCCCCGGGGAAAAGCCCTTGTCCACCTCGGTGACCCCGTCGAAACCCTCCAGGATCCTGGCCAGCTCCCGGGCCGCCGCCTCGAGCTGTTTGCGGTCCTTGTGGCTCAGCTCCACGTCGATGTCCGCCTGGGCGCCAGGGCCCGCCGTGGAGAGGAACTTGAGGCTCTCCAGCCCGGGAATCCTTCCGATCTTCTCCCTCCACTGCCTCTCGAATTCGGCCGACGAGATCTCCCGCTTGTCCGCCGGAACCAGGTAGACGAGCACGCTCGTCAGGTGCCCCCCCTTCTGGGTCTTGGCCAGGAAGTGGGTCACGTCGAAGGTGTTCCCCACCTGGGAGAGGATGCCTTCCGCGATCTTCTCCCCCCCGTTCTCCCGCAACACTTCCCTGGCCGCGTCGACCAGCCGCTTCTGGACCTTCCTGGTCAACTCCACGGGGCTCCCGTAGGGAAGGGCCGCCGTGGCCAGGACCATGTCCGATTCCACGTGGGGCATGAAGGTGAAGTCGATCCTTCCCCCCGCCACGTAGCCCACCACGGCGACCAGGAGGGCGAAGGCGCCGGAGATGGCGAGATAACGATTCCGCAGGCAGAATTTCACAACCGGGGTATAGATTCTCCGGATCTGCCAGTCCAGGCCCGCGGCGAACCTGTCCTGGATCCAGCCGATGAGCCTCCCCGGCCCCCGGCGCTTCCACTCCCTCTGGTGGCCCAGGTGGGCGGGAAGCACGAAGAGGGACTCCATCCAGGAGATGGTGAAGACCGCCACCACCACCGCCGGGATCACGTGGAAGAATTTCCCCATCATCCCGGGCACGAAGAACATGGGAAGGAAGGCCGCGATGTTGGTGAGAATGGAGAAGGAGACGGGCACCGCCATCTGGCGGGCTCCCGTGGCGGCGGCTTCCAGGAAGGGCATGCCCTTGTTGCGGAGTTCGTAGACGTTCTCCCCCACCACGATGGCGTCGTCCACCACGATCCCCAGGGTCACGATGAACGCGAAAAGGGAGATCATGTTGATGGAGACGCCCATGGCGGGCAGGAAGATGAGGGAGCCCAGAAAGGAGACGGGAATCCCCAGGGTCACCCAGAAGGCGAGCCGCACCTCCATGAAGAGCCCCAGGAGCAGCATGACCAGGACCAGCCCCAGCCGGGCGTTGCGAAGGAGCAGGTCCATCCTTTCCCTGAGGATCCTGGACCAGTCCATGAAGGTGGCGAGCTTCACCCCGGGCGGCAGCTTGGGGCGGATCCGCTCCACCGTCTTCTTGGCCAGGGCCGCCACCTCGATGGGGGTCTGGTCTCCCACGCGGTAGACCTTCACCTGGACGGCGGGTTTGCCGTTGAAGTAGGTCGACTGGTCCGTGTCGGCGAAACCGTCCACGATCCTCGCGATGTCGCCCACCGTGACGTCCGTCCCGTCCGGCTTGGAGACCAGGGGGATGTCGGCGAACTGCCTCCCCCAGTCCCTCCGCTCCTCCAGCCGGAGCAACACGTTCCCCGAAGGGGTCTTCACCTCTCCGCCCGGGATCTCCAGGGCCGAGCGGCCCACCTTCCGGGCGATGTCCTCCAGGGTGAGGCCGTAGGCCCGAAGCTCCCTCTGGGGAACCTCGATGCTGATCTCCAGGGGCTTCACCCCCGCCAGGTCCACCTGGGTGATCCCCTTGTTCAGGAGCAGTTCATCCCGAACGTATTCCCCCATCTCGCGGAGGACCTTTTCGTCCACGTCCCCGTAGACGATGACCGAGATCACCTCGTGGCGCGCCTCGAGAAGGCTCACGATGGGGCGTTCCGCGTCCTGGGGGAAGGAGACGATCCGGTCGACGGCGTTCTTGACGTCCTGGAGGAGCTTGTCCCCGTTGGCCCCGAGAAGAAGCTCCACCATCACCGACCCGGACCCTTCCGAGGCGGACGCGGTGACCCGCTTCACGCCGTCCAGGCCCCGGACGGCCTCCTCGATGGGAAGAATGATCCCCTTCTCCACCTCCTCGGGACTCGCCCCCGGGTAGGGGACGACGATGGAGACCCGGTCCAGCTCGACCTCGGGAAAGACCTCCTGCTTCACCTTCGAACCGATCAGGAGCCCCCCGGCGATGAGGAAGACCATGAGGAGGTTGGCCGCCACGTGGTTCCTGGCCATCCAGGCGATGGGGCCTTTTTCGGGAAGGGGAAATTTCATTTTCCGCCCCCTCCGGGGGGCAGGGC
>JALUZX010000192.1 GCA_027011425.1 Planctomycetota bacterium | reverse complement strand
CCTATAGAGGGTGCCCAACGGGTCGGTCAGGGTCTCCGCCAGGGCCGCCGCCTCCTCCGGGGTCTCGGCGCCGGTGCAGGCCCCGAGGGATGCCAGGAACTTGGTTCCCTGGTCCAGGGCCTCGGGGGTGGGACCGAAGCACCCCCGGCAGGGCATGTTCCCCCGGATGCACCGTTCGCCGCACCCGCCCCGGGTGACCGGGCCCAGGCAGACGAATCCCTCCGCCAGGAAACACTTCTCCGGGTCGGGGACGTGGGTGGCGATCCGCTTGAATTCCTTGATGGTGAATTCCTCGGGCTTGGACTCGTTGCGGGGGCAGGTCTCGCAAAGAGCCTTCTCCGTGGTGAGAACCGAGCCCTTGGGGGGCAGGTCGCCCGAGAGGATGGCGTTGACGGCGTTCATGATGAGGTCGGGTGTGGGCGCGCATCCCGGGAGGTAGTAATCCACGTCGATGACCTGGTCCAGGGCCTTGACGGTGTTCCAGACCTCGGGGAGTTCCAGCTCGTAGCCGTCCACCCTGGTCTTCATCTCCGGCAGGACCTTGCCCGGGTTGTCGGAGGTGACGCTCTCCAGGTACTTGTTCTTGAAGATCTCCTCCCGGGTGGTGCAGTTGGCCAGGCCCGGGACCCCTCCCAGGTGGGAGCAGGAGCCGAAGGCCACGACCATCCCGCACTTCTCGCGGAGAAGCTTCACCCACATCTCGTGCTCGGAGGTGCGCACCGAGCCGTTGATGAAGGCCACGGCCACCTCCCCGGGCTTCCAGGCCTTCACGTCGGAGAGCTTGAAGTCCAGGGCCACCGGCCAAAGCACGATGTCCACGGCGTCCACGACCTTGAGGACGTTCTCCGCCAGGTCCACCACCGCTTCCTCGCACCCCCCGCAGGAGGCGCACCAGTAAAAGGCCACTTTGGGTTTCGTCATGGTCTCACTCCCCCGGCGCTCCGGCGCCCGCTCCTACACGTTCCTTCCAGCAGAGCGGCCCGAGAGCGCGGACCGTCTCGGTGAATTCCTTGACCACCTGGGCGAACTTCTCCCCCTCCGAGGCGGAGATCCATTCCAGCCGCACCCTCTCCCGCTCGATCCCGAACTGGTCCAGGAGATTCAAGAGAAGGGGATACCGGCGCAGGGCCTTGTAGTTTCCCGTGGAGTAATGGCAGTCCCCGGGATGGCATCCCGCGATGAGCACCCCGTCGGCCCCGTCCCGGAAGGCCTTCACCACGAAGGTGGGATCCACCCTCCCGGAACACATCACCTTGATGGGCGCCAGGTTGGGGGGATATTCCATCCGGCTCATCCCGGCCAGGTCGGCCCCCGTGTAGGAACACCACCTGCAAAGGAAACCCACGAGTCTCGGTTCGAAGGGTTCTCCAGTCATACCGCGACCTCCCGCGCCAAAGGGCGCTCATTCGGCGAGGGCGCCCTCGATCTCCGCGAAGATCTGGACGTCCTCGAAGTTCTCCTGCGTCGCAGCCCCCGAGGGGCACCCGGCGGCGCACGTGCCGCAACCCTTGCAAAGCTCCGGATGGACCATCGAAACCTTCTTCTCCTCGTTGTAGTCGATGGCCTGGTAGGGACAATTGGCCACGCAAAGCTTGCAACCGCAGCACTTCTCTTCGTCGATCTTGGCCCGCACCGGCTCCAGGACCACCTTGCCCTTGTCCATGAGGGAAAGGGCGGAAGCCGCGGCCGCGGCGCCCTGGGCAACCGTGTCGGGAATGTCCTTGGGTCCCTGGCAGGCGCCGGCGATGTAGATTCCGTCCGAGGGGGTGTCCACCGGGGCCAGCTTGGGATGCTTCTCCAGGAAGAACCCGCCCTGGGCGCAACCGATGGAAAAGAGATGGGAGACCTGGTCGGCGTCATCCTGGGGCCGCAACCCGAGCGAGAGGATCACCATGTCCACCGGCACGCGCCGCCGCACCCCGAGAAGGGTGTCCTCGCTGATCACCACCAGTTTTCCCTTCTCCTCCTCGGTCTCCCAGACGTCGGTCACCTCCGTGCCCTTGCCGCGAATGAAGTGGACCCCCTCCTTGAGGAGCCTCTTGTAGAACTCCTCGTATCCCTTCCCCGGGGAGCGGATGTCGATGTAGAAGTTGTAGACCTCGGCGCCCGTCTTCTCCCGGACCAGGTGGGCGAACTTCAGGGAATACATGCAACAGACCCGGGAACAGTATTCCAGGTGGTTCTCGTCCCGGCTTCCGATGCAGTGGAGGATGGCCACGGCCTCCGGCTTCTTCCCCGCCCTGGTCTGGATCTTCCCCATGGTCGGCCCCGAGGCGTGGCAGAGCCGCTCGAACTCGAGAGATGTGTAGACGTCCGGGTAGGCCTTGTAGCCGTAACGGGAGAGCTTCTCCGCTTCGTAGAGCTTGAACCCGGTGGCCACGATGATGGTCCCCACCTCGATTTCCTCGATCTTCTCTTCCATCTCGTGGTCGATCGCCTCGGCGGAACAGTTGTCTTCGCAGACCTTGCACCCTCCCGTCCGAAAGTGCATGCATGTGTCCTCGTCGATGACGGGGACCTTGGGAACAGCCTGGGCGAATTCCATGTAGATGGGCTTTCTGCCCGACATCCCCTCCTCGAACTCGAAGGGGATGACCTCCGGCTTCTGGGGCCTGATCCGGGAGTGCTCGATTGCGCGGGTCGGGCATACGGAACTGCAGGCTCCGCAGACCAGGCAAGTGTCCGAGGGTTCCCGGAAAGGGTTGGTGACCTTCCGCCTCACGCCCCTGCCTTCGAAACCGATGGCTCCCACCTGCATGACGTCGTCGCAGATCCGAACGCACATTCCGCAAAGAATGCAGCCCTCCTGGTCGGTGATGGTGGCAAGGTCCTCCGGGGGCCTGCGAAACCGGCTCCTGTTTACGCCCACTTTCCGGGCCAGGTCCCGGATGACCGTGGAATTGGGACAACGGGCCAGCATGAGTTCGGCCAGGATCTTCCTTGTCTTCTTCACTTTCTCCGACCGGGTACGGATCTCCTGGCCCTCCGCCACGGGAAGGGTGCAGGATGTGACCAGCTTGGTCTTGCCCCGGGATTTCACCTCCACCGTGCAAAACCGGCAGGCCCCGTAGGGATCCAAGGACTCGTGGTGGCAAAGGGTGGGGATGTCGATCCCCGCCTCCTTGGCCGCCTGGAGAACGGTCTGGCCTTCCCGGGCATCGATTTTCCTGCCGTCGATCGTGATCTTCACCATGGCTTCACTCCCGCTCTCAATTCCGGGTCACGGCCTCGAACTTGCAGACGTCGTAACAGATCCCGCACTTGGTGCATTGGTCCTGGCGTATCCGGTGGGGCTTCTTGGGCTCTCCCGTGATGGCCCCGGAGGGACAGTGCTTGGCGCAGATTCCGCATCCCGTGCATCTTTCCCCCAGGATCTCGTAGCGCACCAGGGCCTTGCAGACCCCGGCCCTGCACTTCCTTTGCCTGATATGCTCCAGGTATTCCTCGTGGAAGTACTCCATGGTGGTGAGAACGGGGTTCGGGGCGGTGGCCCCGAGCTGGCACAGGGAAGCCTCCTTCACCACCTCGGCCAGGTCCCGGAGGAGTTCCAGGTCTTCTTCCTTCGCTTTCCCCTCGCAGATGTCATGGAGAATCAATCGCATCTGGTGGACCCCCTCCCTGCAGGGGATACACTTTCCGCAGGATTCATCCTCGAGGAAGGAGAGGAAGAAACGGGCGAAATCCACCATGCAGGTGTCCTCGTCCATGACGATCATCCCGCCCGAGCCCATCATGGAACCCACCTCGACCAGCCTGTCGTAGTCGATGGGCTCGTCCAGGTGCTTTTCCGAAAGAACCCCCCCGGAAGGCCCCCCGGTCTGGACCGCCTTGAACTTCTTTCCGTTCTTGATTCCCCCGCCGATGTCGAAGATCACCTCCCTCAAGGTGATTCCCATGGGGACTTCAACGAGTCCCGTGTTGTTCACCTTTCCCACGAGGGAAAAGATCTTGGTCCCCTTGGATCCTCCCCAGGGGTCCTTGGAGACGTCTCCCGTGCCCACGCCGGTGAACCACTCAACCCCATTGTTTACGATCAGCGGGATGTTCGCCCATGTCTCCACGTTGTTCAGGGTGGTCGGCTGCTGCCAGAGGCCCTTTTCCACGGTATGGATGTGCTTGGCCCTGGGCTCGCCCACCCGTCCCTCTATGGAGGCCATGAGGGCCGTGGACTCGCCGCACACGAAGGCCCCCCCGCCCCTGTCGATGTGAACGTCGAAGTCCAGGCCGGTTCCAAGGATGTTCTCCCCGAGAAGGCCGGCTGACCGCGCGTCCCGGACCGCCTTGGACATGAGTTCCACCGCAAGGGGATACTCGGTCCTGACGTAGACGTAGCCTTCGGTCGCCCCGATGGCGTAGGCCCCGATGATCATTCCCTCCAGGACCAGGTGGGGGTCCCCCTCGAGAAGCCCCCTGTTGGCGTAGGCCCCTGGATCCCCTTCGTCGGCATTGCAGATCACATATTTCTTCTCGCCCTTCGCCTTCCGGCAGGACGCCCACTTGACGCCGCAGGGAAATCCCGCCCCGCCCCTCCCCCGGAGCCCGGAACGGATCACCATGTCGATGACCTCTTCGGGCTTCATCTCCCGGAGCACCTTGACAAGGGCTCGATACCCGCCGTTCCGGATGTAATCGTCGATCCTCGTCGGGTCCACCTCGAAGTTGGATCCGAAGACCCTGGGGGTCTGGCGCTTGTAGAAAGGAACCTCCCTTTCCCGCTCGATGACCTTCCCCGTGACGGGGTCCTTCATGAAGAGCCTGGGGATGGGTTTCCCTTGGAGGAGGCTCTTTCGGACGATCTCCTGGGCGTCCTCCGGTTTCGGTTCCGGGTAGAAGAAGCCCTCGGGGCGGACGATGACGATGGGCTCCTTGTCACAGTAGCCGAGGCACCCCGTGACCCGCATCCTCACCTCGCCGTTGGTCCCGGCCCGCCGGAGTTCCTCCTCCAGGGCGGCCACGAGCTTGTCGGCCCCCTTGGAGCGGCCGCAGGTCCCCCGGGAGACCACCAGCACCTTTTCCGGTCTTTCGGCCTCGAGCCCCTTCCTGTATTTCTCCACGTCCTCCAGGTTGGCGAAGCGCACCATGACACACCCTTCCTCTATACCCGAACGGTCCGGCCTGAAATCCTGGAAATCACCCGGTCCACGTCGCCGGGCCTCAAAGTCATGTATTCGTCGTCGATCACCACCACGGGACCCATGGCGCAGGCCCCGAGGCAATTGACGGTCTCAAGGGTGAACTTCCGGTCCTTCGTGGTCTGCCCGCTTCGGATCTCCAGGCGGTTCTCCAGGGCCTCCAGGACCCGGGGGGCTCCCCTGACGTGGCAAGCCGTCCCCATGCAGACCTTGATGACATGCTCCCCTCTCGGGGTGAGGCTGAAGGCCTTGTAGAAGGTGGCCACGTGGTAGACCCTGGATACGGGGATGTCCAGACGTTCCGCAACGTATCGCAGGGCCTGCTTGGGCAGATATCCGAACTCGATGTTCAGGTCCTGGAGAATCGCCACCACGGGCCCCCTCTCCCCCCGGTGGTCGGCAAGGATCCGGTCCACGTGTTCCTTCATCTCCGCCGGAATGGAGACGGGGACCTTCCCGTTGGTCTTGACGGGCTGGTAGGTGACGGGACACCGCTCCAGGCACTGGCCGCAGCCGGTGCACTTGGACTCGTCCACGTACCTGGCCTTCCTCCTGACCGAAACCTGGAAATTCCCAACGTATCCCTTGACCTCCTCCACCTCGGACCAGGTCATGAGCCTGATGTTGGGGTGCTTTCCCGCCTGGACCATCTTGGGCGTGAGGATGCAGGCGGCGCAGTCCAAGGTCGGGAAGGTCTTGTCGAACTTGGCCATGTGTCCCCCGATGGAGGGCTTCTTCTCCACCAGGTAGACCTTCTTGCCCGAATCGGCGATCCGAAGCGCCGCCTCGATCCCGGCGATCCCACCGCCGACGACGAGGGTCTCCTTGCGGACGGGAACCTCCTCCTGGACCAGGGGGCGCTGCATCCGGACCCGCCGGACCGCCGCGGCCATCAACCTCTTGGCCTTGGCCGTGGCCTTCTCCCGGTCGTGGTGGACCCAGGAACACTGCTCCCGTATGTTGGACATCTGGAAGAGGTAGCGGTTCAGGCCCGCGTCCTCCACCGCCCCCCTGAAGGTCTCCTCGTGCATGAGGGGCGAACAGGAGGAAACCACCACGTTGGTGAGATCGTGTTCGGCGATGTCCTTCTTGATCAGCTCCTGGCCGGGATCGGAGCACATGTATTTGTATTCCCGGGCGATCACGACGTTTGGAAGAGTCCGGGCGTATTCGGTGACGGCCCGGACGTCCACGGTCTGGGAAATGTTCGTGCCGCAGTGGCATACGTAGACGCCGATCCGGATCTCTCCGTTCCCGCCGGCTTTTCCGCTCGCGCTCCCGTCCCTCATGACAGCACCCCCTTGGCCGAAAGAACCTCTTCGACGGGCGTCAGGGAATCCCCCAGGGACAGTTCCTTGGAGCCCAACCCAAGGGCCGTCCCCATGGCCTGAGTGAAATACATCACCGGGATCCCGCAATCGCACCCGACGAGCCTGCAGATCTCCTCCTGTCGGGACTCGAGGTTGACCTGGCAGAGGGGACAAGCCGTGATGATCGCGTCGGCCTTCCGCCTGCAGGCGCACTTGAGGACCGCCCCCGTCAGCTTCATCCCGACTTCGGGATGAGTGGTCATCATGAGCCCCCCGCAACACTTGGAACTCATCGGGAAATCCAGGGGTTCAGCCCCGAGCCAGGAGAGAAGCCGATCCATGAGGTTCGGCTTCTCCGGGTCGTCGATGTCCCCGAATGGCCTCCCGATCTGGCAGCCGTGGTAGCAAACCACCCGGAGACCTTGGAGGGGCCTCACGACGTGGCGCTTCACGGCGTCCTCCCCCACGTCGTTCACCACGACCTCTAGAAAATGGCGCACTCTCACGTTTCCGGCGAAATCCAGGCCCCCGGCCCGAAGGGCGTTCCGGACCTCCGCGCGGAGCTTGGGATTCCGGCCGATGTACTTGTTCGCCTTGTAGAGGGCCAGGTAACAACCGCTGCAGACCGTAACCAGGTCCAGGCCCGCCTTCTCCGCCAGGGCGAGGTTCCGCGCGGAAAGAACGAAGGACTTCTTTTCGTTCACCGCCACGTAAGCCGTGGCGCCGCAACAGTTCCAGTCTTCCAGCTCCCGCAATTCAACGCCGAGCACCCTGGCCGCGTTCCGGGTGGAGACATCGTAGGCCTCGTTGGTCCCCTCCAAGGAACAACCCGGGAAGTAGGAGTAGACAAGTTTCTTCTTTACCGTCGCCTCGGTCATCTCTGCGCCTCCTCTTCCTCAACGGCCGCCAACATCTTCCGGAGACCTTCGATCCCCTTGATCTTCTTCACCCCGAACTTGAGTCTCTTCTTCTTAAGGAGCTTGAGCCCCAGGGGCACCATGCCGACGCCTTTCAAGGGGTTGGTCTTCATAAAGAACAGCCGGATCAGGCGCATCTCGGCGTTCCTCCCGTAGCGCTGCACGGAATCCACGAAAATCCTTGCCATGACCGCGTTGGGCGTCCCTTTCGCGTAGAGCCCCTTCTTCACCCCCAGGCGCTTGAGTTCATACATCACGTCCGTGAAAGGAATCCCCGCGGGGCAACGGACGGTGCACAGGTAACAGGAGGCGCAGAGCCAGACGGTGTTGGATTCGAACATCCTGTCCAGCATTCCGGCCCGGAGGGCGGCGATGATCTCCCGGGGACCATATTCCATGGCCTCCGCGGAAGGGCAGGAGGCGGAACAGGTGCCGCATTGGATGCACTGGTTGATCTTCTCGCCCTCTGGTATCGCGTAGACGTGTTCCAGGAATTCTTTGCTCAAATCCCTGACTTCCGTGGCGCTCATGGGCATACTCCACCTCCGCGGGGTCCCCAAGCCTGGATTTTCAAGACCGCCCCCCCGAGAGGACATGGGCGGGAGGTCGGCGGAAAAGCGAATGATGGCGGCTCCCCGCAAAAGGCGTGCCCCGCCGGAGAAAGAAGGGAAATGGAGGCCCGAGCAGGGAAAAACAAGGGGCAGGGAAAAACGGAAAGAATAGTAGTCTTTGGCGGGGCCGGGAAAATCCACGGAAAACCGCGGCCCGCCCACGGATTTCCGTGGGCGAGCCGCATTCAGGCCAGGCCGTATCTTTTCAGCTTGTCCCGGAAGGTGGAGGGCTTCATCCCGAGAAGCCGCGCCGCAGCGGTCTTGTTCCCGCCCGCCTTCCGCAAGGCATCCTGGAGGAGATCCCTCTCCACCCGGTTCAGGGTCTCCCTGAGCCCTCCTCCCGTCCCCTTGGCCGCCGGCGCGGGGCCCTCCTCCAGGAGTCCTTCGGCCCGCACCACTCCCCGGCCCGTCAGATAGGCCCGCCTGAGGGCGTTGCGCAATTCACGGACATTCCCCGGCCAATCGTGGGAATGAAGGATCTCGGGAACCTCCGGGTCCATCTCCACCTTCCAGGTCCCGGCGATCTCCTCGAGAAAACGGCGCACGAGCAGGGAGATGTCCTCTTTCCGCTCCCGGAGGGGCGGGATGTCGATCCGCATGACGTTCAAACGGTAATAGAGGTCTTCCCTGAAGCTCCCCTCGGCGATCTTGAGGCGCAGGTCCTCCTTGGTGGAGGCGATGATCCGGACGTCCGCCTTGACGGGTGTCGTGCCTCCCACCCTCTCGAAGACTCCCTCCTCGATGACCCGAAGAAGCTTGACCTGCTCTTCCAGGGGAATGTCGTCCACGTCGTCCAGGTAGATGGTCCCCCCTTGGGCCAGCTCGAACCTCCCCCTCCGGGGGCCGTCTGCCCCGGTGAAGGCGCCCTTCTCGTGGCCGTAGAGTTCGCTCGAGACAAGTTCCCTCGGAAAGACGGCGCAGCTCACTTTCACGAAGGGGTGGGCCCGCCGGCTTCCCAGCTTGTGGATCACCGAGGCTGCCAGGTCCTTGCCCACCCCCGTCTCCCCGCAAATGAGGACGTTGGCCTCCGAGGCGGCGCAGATCTCCACGAGTTCCCGGACCCTCTGCATGGCGAGAGAGGACCCCACCAGGAGATCGCTCACGTCTTCCGACTTGCCGCAGACATCCTGCTTCCCCTTGTTCCTCTCCCGGCAAAGCTGTTTCTCGATCCTCTCGATGATGGGAAAGAGGCGTTCGTTGTTGAAAGGCTTGGTCAGGAAGTCGTAAGCGCCGTGGCGCATGGCTTCCACGGCCAGGGGGATGCTCCCGTATGCCGTGATGAGGATGACCTCGGCTTGGGGCTGGAGCCCCCCCTTCACCTCCTTCAGAAGGTCCAGGCCGCTGACGCCCGGCATCTTGAGGTCCGCCACGACCACATGGAAAGGCCCCTCCCTGAGCCTGGCCAGGGCCGATTCCCCGTCGGGACAGGAGACCACCTCGTATCCCCTCCCCTTCAGGTCCTCCTCCAGGGAGATCCGCTTCATCTCCTCGTCGTCCACCACCAGGATTCTCAAGGTTCCACTCCCTTTCCGCGCCGGCCCGCCTCCAGGAGAAACACCCGGAACAAGGTTCCGCGCCCAGGACCGCTCTCCACCTCGATCCTCCCCCCCATCTCCGAAAGAAGCATCCTGCAAAGGGCCAGGCCCAATCCCGTCCCCCCCTTCTCCCCCTTGGTGGTGAAGAAAGGCTCGAATATCCTTTCCCGGACGGCGGGGGACATTCCCTCCCCCGTATCCTCGATCTCCACCGCCACCACTTCCTCTCCCGCCTGCTCGGGCGGGAAGACCCTGGATGCCTTGATCTCCAGAGTCCCTCCTCCTTCCATGGCGTCCATGGCGTTGGAGAAGAGGTTGAAGAAGACTTCCTGGAGGGAATAGAAGTCTCCCCAGACCCGGGGCAGGGCTTTCCTGTCCCACCGGATCTCCACGCCCCGCCGCGCCGCCTCCCCGCCGAGGAGGGCCAAGGCCCCCTCCACGGCCCGGTTCAGGTCGACCCGCCCCATTTCCAAGCCCTTGGGACGGGCGAATTCCTGGAGCCTCCCCGCCACCTTCTCGATCCGCCCCAGGGCTTCCTCCATGAGGCGGATGGTCTCCCTTCTCCCGGGCTGGTCCCCGATTTCCCTTCCCAGCCTCCTCAGGGAGTTCTGGAGCCCGTCCAGGGGGTTGTTCACCTGGTGGGCGAAACCCGCCACGAGCTGGCCGATCCCCAGGATCCTCTCGTTCATCCTGAGCCGGGCGCAGATCCTCTCGCCGTACCGGGAGAGGGAACTCGTGAAGTAGGCCGTGATCATCAAGGTGCTCGCCAGGGCCAGGAAGAGCCCCAGCAGGTAGGAGGCGTCCCCCCTGTAGAGGGCGCCAGGAGCCAGGGAGGCCATCCAGGAGAAGTTCAGGGGATGGACGGGAATCCATCCCAGGTATTGGAAGAGCAGAACCCCTCCCGCAAAGAGGGATGCCAGGCCGCCCACGAAGAAGGACGCCGCCCCCGGGAGGAGAATGGAGGTGATCACCACGTGGAAGACGTAGAAGAGGATGAAAGGATTGTGTGCCAGGTCGGAGAAATAGAGGAGAAGGGTGAGAGAGAGGAGGTCCAGGATCACCTGGGTCAGGATCAAGGCCCGCCCGGCCCTCCGACTCCCGGCGAACCATCCTCTCCGGCAGACGAGGAGAAAGAAGAGGTTGTAGAGGAGAAGGCCCGCGCCCACCAGGTAGAGGGGCATGGGATCGGGGAGAACATGAAACACCCGGTCCGCGAGCCAGACTGTGAGAAAGACGCTCAGACAGGCGGGCCAGCGCAAGGAGACGAGCCAGCAGGCTCGTTCCTTCAAGTTTCCAGGAGCGAGTCTCATGGCCTCCCGGGATGGAGTTGGAGAAAAAAGAGCTACTTCATGCTACCAGGCCCGGAGTCCCAAGGAAGGGGGAGCTTGGGCCCGTGGGAACCCGAAAAAAGGCCGAACAGCCCTCCCGTGTGGAGAAAGAGGACCGTTTCCCCGGGCCCGGCGAGAGTCCCCTCCCTGGCCAGAGCGTCCAGGGCCCGGAAAGCCTTGCCCGTATACACCGGGTCCAGGACCAGGCCTTCCGACCCGGCCACGCGGGCGTAGAACTCCATTTCTTCCGGCGTGGAGAGGGCATATCCCTCTCCCTGGAATCCCTCGGGGATTTCCCAGCCTTCCAGGGAGGGCGGCGCCAGGCCGTGGAGTTCCGCCGCTTCCCCCAGGATGGAATCCACCCGCTTCCGGAACCAGGCGGCGTCGTCGCACACAGGAACGGAGACCAGCCGGAAGGAGAGGCCGAAGGCCTCCCGCCCGAGCAGGAGCCCGGCGGCGGTCCCCCCCGAGCCCATGGCGTGCACCACGACCTCGACGCGGACGCCCTCCCTCTCCTGGAAGTCCCGGATCTCTCTTACGGCCTCCCGGTATCCCAGGGCGCCCGTCCCGTCGGAGGCCCCCTCGGGAATCAACCAAGGCTGGAGGCCCCGCTCCCGGAGCCTGGCTCCCTCTTCGGCCAGGATCTCCCCCACCCGCGGCCACTGGGCGGGAGTGATCCACCGGAAGGTCGCCCC
>JALUZX010000191.1 GCA_027011425.1 Planctomycetota bacterium | reverse complement strand
CATCCAGGTAGGACAGGGTTCCCACCCGGGGAACGCCGTCCTTCTTCTCCACGGGCTCCAGGAAATCCATGACCCCGTTGGGAACGACCCGGATTTTTTCGGGAGGGACTCCCGCCTTTCCGGCCAGGTCATCCTTCACCTCGTGGGAGATGGCCAGGATCCGGTCCGCCCGGGCCGCCCTTCGCACGCAGAGCCGGAACCAGGCCCGGGAGATCCAACCCTTCACCCGGTTGGACGCGTAATGGGTCTTTGTATATCTACCCGCGTAATAGATCGGAATCAAGTCGTGGACCGTGACCACCGTGGGGCGCTTTCCGTAGGGAAGGTGGAGGGCTTCCGTGACGGCAAGGGCGTGGTAGACATCCATGCCGGGGGGCGTGAGAAAACGGATGGACAGGCCCGTGTAGACCATGTAGCCCGCCAGGCTTCCACCCTTGTTTCTCCTTCCCCACCAGGAGTCCTCCGAGCTGACCCGGCGGACCTCCACTCCACGGGACTCCAGGCCCTCCGCCAGCTCCAGGGCATATCGGCCGATCCCCCCGTTCTTCAAGTTGAAGAACCTGCCCAGGAGGCAGACTTTCATGGAAACCTCTCTGGTCTTTTCCTGGAGCCCCTTCCCCGGGAAAGGGAGGAATCTAAAGAGGATTTCCCCAGAAAGTCAACATTTCACGGCCCACCCCTTCCCGGCGGGGAACAGGCGGCGGGTGAAGGAGGGGGGCCGGAAAGAAAGGTCTCCGGAAGGCGCGGGGAAAGGATTCTCCGGGCTCCGGGATCCCCCGGAGGGGCGGGATGTTTGAAAGAAGCCCCCTTTCTGGTAGAAACGCCGCCCGGGAAGGTCGCTCCCGGCCGGGGCCGGGCCCCTCTTTTTCACTCCCGCCCCGGAGCAGCGCGCCTCCTTCCCGGGATTTCCCGGAGGGGGGCCCGGCGGAGGGAAATCCGACCGTATCCGAAATGTCCCCCAAGAGGAGAAACGAGCCTTGACCGAAAGCATCCCCGTAGGCGTTCTCGGTTGCGGAAAGATCGCCGAGGAAGTCCATATTCCCAACCTGTTCAATATCGCCGAATTCAGCCTCCGGTCTCTCTGCGACGTCTCTCCCGAAAGGCTGTCCGCCGTGGGGGAGAAATTCGGGGTCCCGGGGGAAAGAAGGTTTTCCTCCCAGGAAGAGTTCTTCAAATCCGGGATCCAGGCCGTCCTTGTCCTGAGTCCCACCCCCTACCACTTCCAGAACGTCAAGGCCGCCCTCGAGGCGGGCCTCCACGTCTTCGTGGAGAAACCCATGTGCGAAAAGATGGAAGAAGGCAGGACCCTCGTGGAGGAAGCCTCTTCCAGGAACCTGGTCCTGGCGGTGGGCCATTTCTACGGATTCTTTCCCCAGCATATCCTGGCCAAGAAAAAGACGGCCAAGCTGGGCCGGATCAAGTCCGTCCGCCTCGTGGGAGAGAGCTTGATCATCAAGAAGGAGGACGGCGCCCTCCTGGACTATGCCAGCCACTTCATCCACCTCCTGCTCTGGTATTTCGATTATCCCGCCGTCCGGTGGGTCTTCGCCGACATGGCGCCGGAAAAGGAAGGGGAGAAGGAGATGGACGTCCGCATCCTCGCCGAGATCGAAGGAGGGGCGAGGGCGGAGTTCTCCATCCTTTGGCTCCCGGGCCTGAAGAACTGGGACGTCCTCCAAAGACACGTGGAGATCATCGGGGAGAAGGGCAGAATCCGGGCGGCCTTTACGGCCCCGGAAGTGAGTCTCTACCACGCAGGCAACTTGATCTCCCGGGCCGTAGGGATGCACTCCATCACGCCCGCCTTCGCCATGCACCCCTCCGTGCCGGTGAGCCAGACCTCCTACAGGAAGGAGCTGGAAGACTTCCGGGACGCCATGACCGAAAAGCGCCCCCCCGCCGTGGACGGCAGGAAAGCCCTGGAGGTCCTGGCCTTCCTGGAGGCCGCCTTCCTCTCGGCCCGGGAAGGCCGGAAGGTCTCCCCCGCGGAGGTGAACCCGTGAAGGTCCTGGTCTCTGAAGTCGGCTTCGAGAGAGAAGAGATCGTCTCCGGCGTCCAGAAGATCCTTGACGAGCTGAACCCCATCGAAGACCCGGAGCCCGAGGAGTTCTTTCTCTTCAAGCCCAACCTGACCTCGGACAAACCTTCCATCTACAGCGGCATCGTCACCAACACCCACGTAGTGGAAGGGGCCGTCGCCTGGACGAGAGAGAAGTTCCCCTCGGCAAGGCTGGCCGTAGTGGACTCCGACAGCGATGGCACCGCCGACCGGGCCTTCGACCGGCTGGGCTACAGGAATCTCCAGGATCGATACGGTCTGGAACTCATCAGGCTCGACACCCAGCCCTTCTACAAGCTCCAGGTGGAAAAGGGCCTGGTCCGGAGCCTCTCCCTCCCGGAGGTCTTCTTCGAGGCCACCCGCCTGGTCAACATCGCCACGCTGAAGCGGCATGTCCACGAGCGGATCACCTGCTGCTGGAAGAACATGTGGGGCATCCCCTCGTGCCTCAGGGAAAGGCTGGAGATGCACCCCTTCCTGAGGGAGGCCTTGCTGGCCCTCAACACCCACCTGGTCCCTTCCTTTTGCCTGGTGGACGCCGTGACGGGCCTCCAGGGGCCGGGTCCCCTGGAGGGCACCCCCGTCCCCATCGGAAAGGTGCTGGCCTCCACGGACATGCTGGCCGTCGACTGGGCGGCGGCGAAGATGCTGGGAGACAAGGCGAAGAAGGTCCCCATCCTCCGCCACGCCATGAAGAAACTGAAATTCGATCCCAAGGAAATCCAGGTCCAGGGAGAGGCCTTCCAGGTGCATCCCCTCAAGTGGATCCCGCCCAAGGCATTCTTCTTCTACAGGCTGGGACTTCGCCTCCGGCGCCTCTCCCTGCGCCTGAACAACCTGGCCACCCTGCTGTGGCTCACCGGTTACGCCATGCGGCTGGGCTCCGTCGGAGAATACGCGGGAGGAGGGATTCAAACCCTGAGGGGCTCCCTCAAGATGGCCAAGGACTTCGCCCTTCGCTTCGAAGTGGCCCGCAGGATCTACGGTTGATCCTCCCCGGCCGGGGGGGCCGAAAGGCCCAGGCCGGCCAACATGTAGAGAGCGAAGACGAAAAAGGGCGCGGATGGACCGCTCCTCCCCAAGAACAGGAGGACCCATCCCAACCCCAGGAAGAGGGCGAAACCCAGAAGATACCCCTTCCGGGGAAAATCCTTTATCCCGGGAAGCCTGAAGAGAACGGCCGCCACCGCCAGGATCCGCCTCCAGAGAAAGGCCAGGACCAGGAGGGCCAGCCCCAGGAGTTCCGCCCCTGCCCCGGGGGGAAGACCCCAGGAAGCCGCCCCGGCGGAAGCGGGAGGGATTCCCGAGGAGGCCCGGCGGACTTTCCCGGGCGGTTCCAGGATCACCCGCTCCACATCCAGCCC
>JALUZX010000190.1 GCA_027011425.1 Planctomycetota bacterium | reverse complement strand
CCCGGGGGCAGAGCTCCTACCTGCTTCCCGGACCGGCGGGGGTCCCCGCCATTTCGGGGGCCCCCGCCGGTCCGGGAAGCAGGTAGGAGCTCTGCCCCCGGGTCTGCAAGGACCGTGCCGGAGAAGCGGAGAGTTTTTGGAAAAGCCTAAGGCCTTTGAAAACAGAAAGTTAGGGCCGTCATTGGCTGAGTCGCCCATGGCATGGGCCCTTTCCGGGGCAGGACTATGGCGGGCCTGCCATAGTGGGGGCGCCAGAGGGGGTCAATCCAGGCCCAGGCGCTTGAGTTTCCTGTGGAGGGTTGTGTAGTCCACTTTGAGGATCCGGGCCGCTTCGGCCTTGTTCCCCTTGGCCTGGTCCAAAGCCTGGAGGATCCACTCCCGCTCGAGCTTCTCCGCCGCCTCCCGGACCCGGTCGGTGAGGGACGCGTCCCGGGGAAAGGCAGGAGTTCCTCCCGGGAGGTGCCCTTCCAGGGGCTCGCCCCCCCGGACGTGCTCGGCCTGGATCGTGCCTCCCCCCGACAGGAGGAGGGCGCGGGCCACGGTGTTGCGCAGTTCCCGCAGATTGCCGGGCCATTTCCTTTCCAGGAGGACATCCATGGCCTTTTTCGTCCACCGGGCCTTCTTCCCCCTTTCCTCAAGGAGGAAGAGACCGGCGAACCAGCGGATGTCGATGGGCCTCTCCCTGAGGGGGGGAATTCCCAGGGTGAAACCATTGATGCGGTGGAAGAGATCCAATCGGAACTTCCCCTCCCGGGCGGCCAGGGAGAGATCCAGGTTGGAGGCGCAAAGGACGCGGGCGTCGAAGGGCCTGGGGTTGGATTCGCCAAGGGGGATGACGGTCTTCTCCTGGAGGGCCCGGAGAAGTTTGGCCTGGATTTCGGCGGGCAGGTTTCCGATCTCGTCCAAAAAGAGCGTTCCCCCGTGGGCCTCCAGGAAGAGGCCTTTCCGGTCCGTGTCGGCCCCGGTGAAGGCGCCTTTCTTGTGCCCGAAAAGAAGGCTCTCGGCCAGGGAAGGCGGAAGGGCCCCGCAGTCCACGGCGGTGAAAGGGCCGTCCCGGCGCGGGGAGAGGGCGTGGATGGCGCGGGCCAGGTATTCCTTGCCCGTTCCCGACTCCCCCTGGATGAGGACGGAAAGCTCCGTGGGCGCCACGCGGGCCGCGTCCTCGGCCAACGACCGGGCCGCCTTGCTTACCCCCAGGGCCGGAAGCCCGCCCCGGATGAGTGGGAGGGAAGAGGAGCGGCTCCCCGACTCTTCCAGGAGGTTCCGGACCACCGAAAGAAGGCGGGAATTGTCGAAGGGCTTCACCACGTAATCGGAAGCCCCGCCCTTCATGGCGGAGACGGCCGTGTCCACCTGGTCCACGGCGGTGAGGACCACGGCGGGAAGGGCGGGACGCCGCTCCCTCAGCCTCTCCAGGAGTTCAAGGCCGTCGCATTTTGGCATCCGGATATCGGTGATCACCAGGTCGGGAGGCCAATCCATGGCGGCCTTGAAGCCTTCCTCTCCGTCCCCCGCCTCCCGGACCTCGTATCCTTCCCTGCGGAACAGGCCTTTCAAAACCCAGCGGAGATCCTCTTCGTCGTCCACGATGAGGATCCGTGCTGGGGGGCGGAGGTTCTCCTTGGCACTGGTCACGGCGCGGCCTCCACGGGAACGGGGGCTTCCACCGGAAGGAGGAGCAGGGCCCTGGTGCCTCCCCTGGAACGGGGGCGCAAGGCGAGTTTGCCACCATGGCGGGCGGCCACCCTCTGCGTCACGGTGAGGCCCAGGCCCGTTCCCTTCTCCCTGGTCGTATAGAAGGGGTCCAGGGCACGTTTGCGGGTCTCCGGAGAGAGGCCCGGACCGTCGTCTTCCACGTAGAGGAGGACTCGTTCTTTCCCTCCCAGGCGGAAGAGGCGGGCCCCCAGCAGGACCTCTCCTCCCGGGGGAGATGCCTGAACGGCGTTGAGGGCCAGGTTGATCAGGGCCTGGGAGAGAAGGCCCCGGTCTCCCTGAAGGACGGCGTCCCCGGCCGGGGATGTCCGGATCCGAATGTCCTTGTTGCGCGCCTCCACCCCTACGAGGGAGGCGGTCTCCTCCAGGAGGGTTTTGGGGTCCACCGGGAGGGGTTCGAATTCGGAGGGCTTTCCAAGCTCCAGCAAGGCCCGGATGGTCCGGTCCGCCTTGTCCACGCTTCGCTGGATCACGCCCAGGGAGTCCTTGACCGTATCCGGAAGGCCGTTTTGATCCCGGCAGGCCTGGGCGGCCGAACGGATGATGGCCAGGGGATTCCGGAGGTCGTGGGCCACCCCCGCCGCCAGTTCCCCCAGGGCGGCGATCTTCTCCGCCTGGATCAGCTCGTCGTGGGCCCTCTCCAGGGCGCGCATGGAACGCCGGAGCATCTCCGCCGTCTTCTCCCGGTCCCTCTGCACCGCCGAGAGCCCCTCCTTGAGAACCCGCCGGGAGCGGACGATCTCCGGGATCCAGAGGACGAACCCGAAGCTGAGCACGGAGAACCCCAGAAGGAACCCCACGCCGTGTTCCAGGGACCAGGCGATCCCCCAGGCCTGGGGAAAGGGAATCCAGGGTACGTATCCCTGGCCCACGAGCACCCCGCCCAGGGATCCGCCGAAGAGCAGGCTCGCCCCGATCACCAAAAACCGCCAGCCCTGGCTCCTCAGGTCGGGCTCCACCAGGCCCATGGTGAGGAAGAAGCCCAGCATCACGCCCAGGTAGGCCGGTCGGATCACACGTTCCGTGAAGGGCGTGGACGTGAGGAGGGCTCCGGCCACCACCAGGAGGGCCAGGAGAAAGCAGAAGAGCCGGGCCAGGGGGTTGGCGCCCGAAAGGGTGTTCTTGGTCCTTGCCTGCACGATCCACCCGCGAAAGAGGTCCACTCCAGGGATCGGCAGATCGGGCCTTCCAGGGTGAGGGCGACAAACCGGGTTGTTTCGGGGGAGGATGGAGGCCAAACTGCCCGGCCATGGAAACCCCTTACCCTTTCTCCTCGATCGATCCCGAACTGGCGGCGGCCCTGGCCGACGAGGTGGGCCGCCAGCAGGAGTGTCTCACCCTGATCGCCTCGGAGAACCATTGTTCCGCCGGGGTTCGGGCCTGCCTCTCTTCCCCCTTGACGGACAAGTATGCCGAGGGCTACCCGGGAGCCCGGTATTACGGGGGATGCCAGGTGGCGGACCGGGTGGAGAGCCTGGCCCGGGAGAGGGCCATGGAACTCTTCGGGGCCGAGCACGCCAACGTCCAGCCCCACTCGGGGACCCAGGCCAACCTGGCCGTCTACATGGCCCTGATGGAGCCCGGGGACACGCTCCTGGGCATGGATCTCTCCTCGGGGGGACACCTTTCCCACGGCTCCCGCATGAGCCACACGGGGACCATCTTTCAGGGGGTCCACTACGGGGTGCACCCCGTAGTGGACCCCCTGAAAGAT
>JALUZX010000189.1 GCA_027011425.1 Planctomycetota bacterium | reverse complement strand
GAGAAGGGCCCCCGCCCCAAGGAAGGAAAGAAAGACCCGGCAGATATCGTGCTTGTGTCTCATGGTGATTCTCCTCGTCTCCCGCAGGATCAGGGAATCCGGGCAGGAAAGACTCCTAAGGATAATCCATAAAACTCTTTCAGGGAACTTGACCCAGAGAGAGGCCCTGCTCTTTTTTTCATGGAAAAGCCGGCCTCCGGGAAGGGACTCGGACTCGCCCAGGGCAGAAAGGCTGAGATACCTCTTTAATCAGCCCCGGGAATAGAAGTGGATCAGGTAGGGGACGAAGGCCACGGCCAGGCCGTTGTGGAGGACATGGGCCGTCCAGGAGGCCCAGAGCGACCCGGTCCGCTCCCGGGCGTATCCGAAGAAGAGGCCAAGGAGAAAGACGGGGAACTTCATGATCCAGGGCTCGTGGGCCAGCCCGAAGAGGAGGGCCGTAAGGACCACGGCCAGGCCCCGGGGAAGAAAGCTCCGGAGCCAGGACTGGATGAGCCCCCGGAAGGCCAGCTCTTCGAAGAAGGGGAGGACGAAGACCACAAGGAAGAGAAGGAGGAAGTCGGGATGGGAACCCGCCAGGTTCCGGGCGATCCACCGGTACACGGGCTGTGCGGTCCTGGGCACGTCCAGGGCCTGGAGGACCTGGAAATAGGCCGTAAAGAGGGGAAACCAGAGGAGAAGGCCGCAGGAAAAGACGGCCGCGCCTCCCAGGAGGGCCCGGAAGTTCAGTTTTCCCGGGCCGAGTCCCAGGGAGCGGGAGCCCCCCTTGGCCAGGAATCCGCCCAACAGGATGGGAAGCGCCGCGGCGAACCAGACCCCGCAGAAGAGCCGGACCTGGACGGGAACGGGCGGCCGGGCCCCGCCGGAGAAGCCCGCCAGGGAGGCAAGCACCCCCTGGGCCACGAAAAAAAGGGAAAGGGAGCAGAGAAAGAGCCAACCCGCCCCGGGAAGGTCGGGATCCGGAGGAGGAAGGGCCAGGAGGCGGCGGAGGTTCACGAACTCACCCTGGCCAGCACCTTCCTGGAGCGGGGCCCGTCGAATTCGCAGAGGTAGACCCCCTGCCAGGTTCCCAAGGCCAGGGATCCGGCCTCCACGGGAAGGACCAGGTGACTGCCCACCAGGCTGGCCTTTGTATGGGCGTCGCTGTTTCCTTCGCTGTGGCGGAACTCTCGGAGCATGGGCACGAGCCGATCCAAGGCGAGGAGCATGTCGTGGCGCACGTCGGGGTCTGCGTTCTCGTTCACCGTGAGTCCCGCCGTGGTGTGGGGACAATAGAGGGTCACCGTTCCCTCCCGTACTCCGCTCTCCACCACCAGGGCCGCCACCTTCCGGGTGATGTCCACGAAAGCCTCCCTGCCGGGAGTCCTGATCTCGAGCCTTTCCCAGGTCACCGGGTTTCCTCCCTTTCTTCTCTCCCCAGGTCCCGCAGAATGTATACCTTCAGGTAATCCGATTCCGGAAGGGAAAGCAGAACGGGATGATCCTCGCCGGGGAGGACCTTCCGCACAAGAAGGGAACCACGACCCGCGTCGCCCGCCGCCCTGCGCAGGACATCCAGGAACCGCTCCCGGCTCATGTTGAAAGAACAGGAACAGGTCACAAGGATTCCTCCCGGGGCGAGAAGCTGGAGGCACCTCCGGTTCAACTCCCGGTATCCCCGCTCCGCCCCCGCCGCCTGTGCCTTGTTCTTGGCGAAGGCCGGCGGATCCAGGACGATGAGGTCGAACTTCCGCCCCTCCCGGACCAGCCCCGGAAGGAGGCGGAAGACGTTCTCCTCCCGGGTCTCGGGCCGGGGAAGCCCGTTTTGCCCGGCGTCTTCCTCGAGGATCTCCAAGGCCCGCCGGGAGGGCCTCCAGGGAAAAGCCGCCCTGGTAGCAGAAGAGATCCAGCACCCTCCTGCCCCGGGAAAGGTCCCCCACGATCCCCCGGGCCGGGGCCTGGTCCAGGTAGAGGCCCGTCTTCTGCCCCTGAAAGGGTTCCACCGTAACTTCCACTCTCCCGGCTTTCACCCTGAGCCTCTCCACCCGCTCCCCCCGGAGCACCCGGGTCTCCCTGGGAAGGCCTTCCAGGGCCCGAACAGCCGGATCGTTCCTGGCCAGGATCATCCGGGGCCCGAGGCGCTTCCACAGGTGGTCCGCCAGGACCCCGGTGAGCCTGTCCATCCCGGCCGTGAGGGCCTGCAGGACCAGGACCGGGCCGTAACGGTCCGCGATCAGCCCCGGCAGGAGATCGGCCTCGGAATAGACAAGGCGCATACATTCCCCGCCATCCCCCGCGCCGGCCCTTCTCTCCAGGGCCGCGTCCAGCCTGGCCCGAGCTTCGTCCTCCAGGGAACGGACCAGGGGACCTTCCGTGAACCTTCTAAGGAGGATCCTCGAGCCCGGCGAGAGGAAGGCCGTCCCCAGAAGCCGCCCCTCCGGGCCTTTCACCTCCACCAGGTCCCCGGGCTCCCCGGAAAAACGCTCTACCTGGTCCCGGAAGATCCAGGGCCGCCCCCAGCGCCACCTGCGCAGTCCCTTCCCGTCGAGAATCGCTTCCAAGGTGCTTATTCCTTTTCCTTTTTCATGAGGGCCTGGAACCGGGGGTCGTTTCTCAAGGAGGCCAGGTCCCGGTCCTTCAGGGCCCAGTCCCTGTGGAGGTTCCGGGCCTGGGAGGTGAGGTAGTTCTCCGTGAAATCCCGGACCAGCAGGTCCAGGGCCCGTTTCTTCTCCCCCACCAGCGCCCAGGTGCAGGCCAGGTTGTAGTAGAGGTCCGGGCCCTCCTCAACGGCCTCGGCCAGCCTCCGGGCCCGCTCCTTCTTCCCCACCCGGGCGAGGTAGCAGGCGTAGAAGACCCGGTCGAAATCGCTCCCGTCCAGCTCGAAGGCCCGCCGGCAATGGTAGCCCGCCGCCTTCAGGTCCCGGCGGAGCACGTTGGCGTTGACCGCCATGCTCACGTGGGCCTGGGCCAGGGCGCTGTTCACCCACTTGAGGGCGGTCTTGGGGTCGGTGAAGAACTCCGGGTGCTGCTCGATCTCGGCCTTCCGGGCCTGGTAGTACCTGAAATACTCCCGCAAGTAACGATCGGACTTGTCCGCGTCGCGCAGGTCCGAATAGATCCCCGCCAGGCGGAAGATGAACCTCATCCGGAGTTCCCGGTTGGAGGAAAGGCCCAGGTTCCGCAGGCGCTTCTCCGCGTCCAGGCAGACCCGCAGAGCTTCCCGGCGCTTCCCCGCCTCGTCGAGGAATCCAACGAAACGGAGGGTGAGGGCCGAAAAGACCTTCTCTCCTCCCCGGGGGTTCCGATCCCTGGTCCCGGGAGGGGGAAGGAAGAGGTCGGGCCGCATGCGGCTCGCCTCCCGGATCAGGAAGAGAAACCCCCTTTGGGCCTCCTCCCACTTCCCGTTCCGTCCCAGGCCCCGCACGAGCAGGTCCAGGACCCCGCCCTCTCC
>JALUZX010000188.1 GCA_027011425.1 Planctomycetota bacterium | reverse complement strand
GGCGCGCCGCCTCCCTCCCAAAGAGGGTGCGGCGCGCCGCGGCGGGGGGGTAGCCGGCCGGGTCAGGAGCCGGATTCCTTCTCCTTCAGGTAGGCCGCCACGATTTCCTGCTGGACGTTCCCCGGAACCGGCTCGTAGTGGCTGAACTCCATGGTGAACGACCCCTCCCCGGCGGTAATGGACCGGAGCTGGGCCGAGTAGTCCAGGGCTTCCTTGAGGGGGACCTGGGCCTGGATGACCTGGATATCTCCATGCGCATCCATGCCCGTGAGCCTTCCGCGCTTAGTATTCAGGTTAGCCGTAATATCACCGGTGAACCTGGTTGGGACCTCGATAGTCAGGTTCATGATGGGCTCCAGGAGGACGGGCTTGGCCTTCTCGAAGGCTTCCGCGAAGGCCTTTGCGCCGGCGATCTGGAAGGAGAACTGGTCCGAATCCACGGGGTGATGCTTCCCATCGTAAACCTCGACTCCCACGTCAACCACGGGATACCCGGCGATCACACCCTTCTTCATGGCGTTCACGATTCCCTTTTCCACCTCGGGAATGAACTGCCTGGGGATGTTCCCGCCCACCACCTTGTCCACGAATTCGAAGCCTTCCCCCCTGTCCTTCGGGAAGATGCGCAGGTAGACCTCGCCGAATTGTCCCCTCCCGCCGGTCTGCTTCTTGTGGCGATGGTGCCCCTCCGCCCGGGCCGTCACCGTCTCCTGGTAGGGCACCTTGGGAAGACGGACTTCCAGGTCCAGTTTGTACCGGTTCTTGATCCGCTCGATCTGCACGCCCAGGTGGAGTTCCGAAAGGCCTTTGACCAGGAGTTCCCCCGTGGAGGGTTCCCTCTCGGTCAGGAAGGTCGGATCCTCGCTGGAGATGCGGGCCAGGGCGCCGGCGATCTTCTGTTCGTCGCCCCTCTGCTTGGGGAAGACCGCCCGCGAGACCATGGCCTGGGGCTGCTGGGGAAGGGGAAAACGTAGAGGATGTTCCGGGTCGCAGATCGTGTCCCCGTATTCCAGGCTCTCCACCTTGGCCACCGCCACGATCTCCCCGGCCAGGGCTTTCTCCACCTGTTTTCTCTCTTTGCCGTGGACCTTGAGGATGTGGCCCACCCTCTCGCTCTTCCCGGTCCGGACATTCCAGAGGGAGGAATCGGCCTCCAAGGTTCCCCGCCGGACACGCAGGAAGGAAAGCTTCCCCACGTGGGGGTCGGAGAGAACCTTCACGACCTGGGCGGCCAGGGGCCCCGAGGGATCGGGAGCCACCTTTTCGCTGGCCTCGTCCCCCTCCTTTGGGTAGGCCGACACCTCGCCCCGGTGGATGGGGGAAGGGAAGAAACGGGAGGCGAATTCTAGGAATTCCTCCACCCCCGCCAGGGAAGGAGGCACGGCGGTGAAGACGGGCACGACCTTACCATCCGTCATGGCCCGGGGAAGAGCCTCCTCCAGGGCCTCCGTGGAGAGGGCTCCTTCCTCGAAGTATTTCTCCATCAAGGCCTCGTCCACCTCCACCACTCTCTCCTCCAGGACGGCCCGGTAGTCTCCGGCTTTGTCTCCCTCCCCTTCCAGGACCCGGAAGACCTTGGAAAAGGCCTTCCCGTTCGCGTCCGGGTAGGTGACGGGAACACACACGTCCCCGAAGGTCTGGACCAGCTCCTCCAGGAGGGAGGAGAAATCGGTGTTCTCCGCCTCGGGCCGGGTGACCAGGATGGCCCGGGCCACACCGGCTTTCTCCGCTTCCTTCCAGAGCTTCCTGGCGTTGAAGGTCACCCCCCCGGCGCTGCTCACCACAAGGACGGCCGTCTCCACGGCGTGGAGGGCGGAGATGGCCTCGGCGATGAAATCGGGATACCCGGGCGAATCGAAGACGTGAAAGGCCGTTTTCTTGTAGGGCACGAAGAAGAGATGGGAGGAAAGGGTGTGCTTCCGTTCCACTTCCTCCGGTTCGGTGTCGCTGATGCTCGTCCCATCCGCCGAAGACCCATGCCTGGAAGAGGCCCCGGCCTTGAAGGCAAGGGCGTCGAGGAAGGCGGTCTTGCCCGAGTCCCCGTGACCGAGGAGGACGAAATTCCGGAAATCTTTCGTTCCGTAGGCCATGATTCGCTCCTGGGGAGAAGAAAAGAATCCGGGCCGCGGCCCGGATGATCCATCCGGGGTAAACCGGCCCGGAAAGTGCCAAAATATAGGGGGAGGGCCCCCGGATTTGCAACCTTGCCGGCCCCGCGGTCTTCACCGCCCGGGGAATCCGGCCCCAATGGGCGCCCGGCCGCCCTCCCGGGAGCCTCCAGGGCACCCCTGAAGCTCCCGGAGCCGCCGGGGCTCCCGGCACCTATTACTTCTTGGGAGGACCGACCAGGACCTCTACGCGCCGGTTCTTCTTCCTTCCCGCCGCGGTGGAGTTGGAGGCCACAGGATCGTTCTCCCCGTAGCCTACGACCACGAGGTCCCGGGAAGGCACACCGCACTTGGAGAGGTAGGTGGCAACCCGGTCGGCCCGCTCCGTGGAAAGATGCCGATTGCTCCGGTAGAGCTTCCGGGTCTTCCGGATGGGCTGGTTGTCCGTGTGGCCCGCCACGTAGATCCACCGCCCGGGGAATCTACGGGCCACCACATGGGCGACCTTCCGTAGAATCCTCTTCCCCTCGGAGGTGAGGGTGGTGCTCCCCGGCGCAAAGGTCACGGTGGACTGGATCCCTATGCTGATCATGCCGTGCCGGAAGGAGACCTTGGCCCCTTTGCCGATCTCCTTCTGGATGGCTTCGGTCTGGGAAGGAGACTTTCGGGCGCTTGCCTCGGCCAGGCCTTTGTTCTCCTCCAGGAGCCTCCGGTTCTCTTCGACGAGTCTCCTTTGCTTGGCCAGGATTTCGCTGTTCTGCTGTCTCAAATCGGAAACCTGGGTCTGAAGGCGGGAGATCTCCTCGTTCAAATCCATGATTCGCTGCTGGTACTTGGCGGTGCAGCCTCCCCCCAGGAGAAGGGCGGCGCCCGCTAGAACGGATGGGAGAAAGCTAACGTTCGTCATGGTCTCGCTCCTTGGTTGTGGTTCGCATCAGGGTTCATGCCAGATCCGCCCTTCCTTCTCCTGAGAACCAGGAAACCGAGAAAGGCGGCCAGAGTCAGGACTAAAAGGATGATGGAGATCTCCGGGCCCCGAACCATTCCTTCCATGAGCCGCTCCCCCCACCTGGAGAGGATGTCCCGGCCCAGGATCACGGTCCAAGCCGCCCCGGCGAGGAAAGGACCGAAAGGAAGGTAGTGGTCCCGCCGCGCCAGGGCAACGAAGATACCCACAAAGGCCCCGAAAAGGGAAGCCAGGAAGAAGACGGCCAACACTCCCAGGGGACCCATGAGCCCTCCCAGGAAGGCCAGAAATTTCACATCCCCCATTCCCATGGCCTCCTTGCGGAAGGCCGCTTTTCCCAGGACCCCTGTAAGCCAAGGG
>JALUZX010000187.1 GCA_027011425.1 Planctomycetota bacterium | reverse complement strand
GGTCCGTCCCACCCAGAGCTGGGGGGCCGTGAGGGCCGGGTCGTCCTCCATCCAGGGGATGGCCCATTTCTCCCGGCCCCGGACCAGGGAGAAGGCGGGCTCCAGGAAGCTGAACCCCACGTTCCGGTTGATGCAGCTCACCGCCACGTCTTTGGGGAGGACCTTGTCGAAGAGGGCCCGGTCCCGGGGCGGGCCCAGGACCCAGCCGCAGGTGGCGAGCCGGAAGGGCCGTCCCGCTCTTTCCAGGGCTTCCATGGCCAGGCGGATGTCCCGGAGGGTGCGGTCCACGTCTTTTCTGGTGGTTCCGCTCCAGGTCCAGCCCTCGGGCGTCCAGAGCCAATACCAGTCCACGGGGGAGACCCGGGCCAGGCGGCGGAAGATTCCTTCGTAGATCCGGCGGATCGTTTTGGGGTCCCTGGGGTCCAGGCCCTTCTTTTTCAGGTGGAGCCGGACCGCCTTGGGGAGGGTGAGCGGCGTCTCCGTGCCGGCGCAGACCCGGATGCCCAGGGCGTGGGCGAACCGGAATGCCTTGCCCAGCATGATCCCGGCCCTCTCGAAGAGGGCGTTGCACTTCTTGGGGTCCCGGGGAAAGTAGGAAAGACCTTCGCAGACGGGGGAACCGAAGGCGTCTTTTTCGAAGAGGAGGCCCGCCCCGGCGGCGAAGGAGGATGTCCGGGCGGGGGCGTAGCCCCAGGACCCGGTTGCGGTGGAGGCCCAACGGGAAGGATAGCTGGATTTCACCCGGGCCCCCTCGCCGATGTCCGAGGGAAGGCCGATCCAGACCAGGGGCTCCGGGCCCACTCCGCCTTCGGGGTAGCAATGGAAGCCGATGAAGTTCATCCGCATTTTCGCGAGTTGGGCCAGAACGGCCTGGTAGTCCTCCAGGCTCCACCAGTCGGGTCCCTCGGGGAAGTCGTGGAAAGGCTGGATTCCTCTCAGGCGAAAGAGGGGGCGGCGGGTTTCGTCCAGGTCCGGCAGGGAGAAGGGGACCCTGGACTCGGGGAGGACGTCCCCGTCCAGGTAGAACCGGACCCCGAGTCTTTCCGCGAAGGCGTAGGCCCCGTAGAGCAGGGCGATGCCGTCCCGGCCGGAAAGGAGAAGGGTTTTTCCCGGGCCCCGGCGGGTGGTGCGAAGGCGGTAGGCGCTTTGGGGGAGGGAGGAGTCCAGGAGGAGCCGGACGGCCGGGATGCCGGAGCCTTTTCCGGTCCGGACCTGCAAAAGGGTCCCGGTCCGCAGGTAGACGTAGCGGCGGATTTCATGGGCGGCCAGGCGGGCTGCCCGGTCCGCGCCGGGAAAGAGCCTGATCACGCGGGCCGGCGCGCTTTGGAGGCCCGGCGGGGCGGTGCAGGCGGTCAGGAGACAAAAGAGAGGAAGAAGAAGGGAAGAATGGACGGTCTTCATGGGTTTCTCCTCGGGGCCGGCCCATGAGGGTAGGCCGCGGAGAGATGTGGGACAAGGAAGACGAAGAAAAGGGCCCCCTCGAGGGGGGCCCGGATGGGAAAGGGAAGGATCGGGGCAATCGGGGACGACCGAGGGGGCGTCCCCGGCCCCGTTTTATTTCTTGCGGGATTCGTAGGTCTCCCGCTCCCAGTTCAGCATGGCCTTTCTCTGCTCCTTCGAGAGGCCCTTGGTCCAGCGGTGGTATTTCTCCCAGTCCTTGCCGCCCTTTCCGTGGAGGGTGGCCTCGATGAACTTCTTCATCTGCTCGCCCTTGCCCGCCTTGTCGGCAAGCTCCTGGGCCAGGGGCAGGAATTCGGTGTAGAAGTGCTGGGAGAGTTCGTAGAAGCCGTGCCACTGGACGTAATCGGGGCCCATCATGGATGCGCCGTGGCGGGCCCTTCGGCCCTCGTGGTGCCAGAGTTCGAAGTAGAGGAAATCCATCTTTTCGTTCATGGGAACCGAGTCCAGGATCTTCTCTTTCTTCATGAAGCCGTAGATGGCCGTGGCGGGCTTTCCGAACTTGTTGTTGTAGAGGGCCACGGCCTGGTCGAACTGGACGTAGAAGTTGTTCACCCAGGCCTGGGAGTGGCAGGTGGTGCAGACCTGCTGCATGTCCGCTCTCCTCCCGGCCGGGCCCTTCAGAATCACTTTGCCGTCTTTGCCCGTGATGCCCTTGGGCTGGATGGAGACCTTGGGGCGGAGGGTCCAGGAGATGCGGGCCCCCACTTCGTGGGTGAGTTCCAGGCCCTTGTGGTTCCCGTGGGGAGCGACGGGCCCCATGTGGCAGGTGGAGCAGGTGGGGGCCTGGGTGTAGTTCTTGCCCAGGACCCAATCCCCGCCGGGGACGTCGATGTTCATGTGGGCCAGGTTCTTCCGGAAGGCGATCCCGTGCTTGGATTCGTTGAAGATCTCGATCTGCGGGTGGTCCGGGCCCATGTGGCACTTCCCGCAGGACTCGGGCCGGCGGGCCACCTGGGCGGAGAATTCATGCCGGGAATGGCAGGCCGAGCAGGAGCCCCAGGAGCCGTCGGTATTCACCCTTCCGATGCCCGTGTTCGGCCAGGTGTCGGGGGCATAGAGCGGCGGGTTCCCGTCCTGGGCGGGCTTGGAGACCCGCACCACGCTGCCGTGGCACTGCTGGCACCCGCTGTTGGCGGCCGCCGGGCCCTCGGCGAAGCGCCCCAGGAAGTTGTCCACCGAGCCGATGAACTGGGAGGCCGAGTTGTGCCGGGAATTGAAGAATTCCTCCGCCTCCTTTTCGTGGCACCGGGCGCAGGTCCTGGGGGAGACGTCCGTGACGATCTGGGCCCCTTCGTGGTTCCAGATGTCCGGGCGCTCCACGGGCTTTCCGTTCTTCTTCAGGAGGGTCATGGTCTTGATCCCCGAGTTTTTGTCCCAGGCCATCTTCACCACGAACCTGGGATTCTTTTCGTCGGGCATCTCGCCGGCCTTGGGAACCCCGTGACAGTCCATGCATCCCACTCCCTGGACGGCGTGCTCGCTGGCCCTCCACTGGGCCACGATGCCGGGGTCCTTCCCGGGCAAACCTTCGTGCCCCTCGGTGCCGTGGCAGTGGACGCAGCCGGCGGAATCGCTTTTCACCACGACCTGCCGTTTCACGAGGATGTGTTCCTTTTCCGTGAAGACCACGAACCCCAGCACGACGAGGATCGCGATGGACAAAACTGCGATGATCACCTGCTTGGCCTTGAGACCCATGGAATCCTCCAAAAGTATTATTTTTCAGGCGCCCGGCCCGGTAGCCTCGATGTAGGCCCAGGCCAGGTAGAACGCGAGGAAAACCGTTCCGACGAGAATACCGACTTCGAAACGCCACTTGAGGGCGCGGTCTACTTTGGTGAACAAGATCCGGTCCAGGAAGGGCCAGAAGAGGAGTGCCCCGCCGATGATCCCCATGAGGGCTACCCCGACCGTGCCGGGAACGAGCTTGAGTAAGTGGTAGAAGGGGTAGAAATACCACTCCGGCTTGATGTGGGCGGGCGTGACCGTGGGATCCGCCGGGGCCCCCATCTTGGCGGTGAAGATCATGGAGAGGAAGAGGATGACCAGAAAGATGTAGAGGAAGACGGCCAGCTCGCTCAGCATGTGGTCGGGGAAGAAGTGGTAGGGCCCTTCCTTGGCGGTGAGTTCCCGTTCTTCCTGGATGTCTTTTTCGTCGCCCGGCAGATACATGCCGAGCAACCGGATGAAGAAGAGATGAAGGAGCCCGAAGACGATCAGGGCCGCCGGGAGGACCTGGGCGTGGAGGGCATACATCCGGCTCAGCGTGGCCTGGTTGATTCCGTCGCCGGCGAGGAAGAATTTCTTGAGAGTGCCTCCGATGAAGGGAACCTGGGCCAGGATGTTCCCCGTCACGGTGACCGCCCAATAGCTGGTCTGGTCGTAGACCAGGGAATACCCGGTGAAAGCCAGTCCCAGGGTCGTTCCCAGGAGAAAGACCCCAGCCACCCAGGTGGTCCACCTGCCGTCCCTGTAGGCGCCGGTCACGAAGACGCGGAGCATGTGGAGGAAGAGGGCGACCACCATGAAGGTGGCGCCCCACTGGTGGATGGATCGGATCAGCCAACCGTAGCGGGCGTTTTCCGTGATGTATTGGATGGACTGGTGGGCCGTTGCCGGCTCGGCCCGGTAATAGAAGGCCAGCAGAAGGCCCGTGACCGCCTGGACCAGGAAGAGCAGCCCCACGACGCCGCCCCAGCACCACCACCATTTTTTTGAAGAATGCGGAAGGGGCTCGTCGACCTTTTCATACAACCCTTCTATGTCGATCGGGATCGCCCGGAGGAAGGGATGTTCCTCTCTGGTCGGCATGGTTCCTCCTTGGACCGGACGCGCCGGGTCAGTCGAATTGAACGAAAACCAGTCCGTTCCGGATCTGGACCGGGTATCTCTCGAGGGGACGCTTGGGAGGGCCCGAGATCGGGTTTCCTTTCCCGTCGAATACGCCCTGGTGGCAAGGACAGTCGAAGCGATGCTTCTCCGGCCTGTAGAAGACGGTGCACCCCAGGTGGGTGCAGGTGGTGCTCAAGGCCAGAAGTTCACCTTCCTTGGTGTGGATGAGGATGACCTTCCTCTTCGCCGGGTCCAGAATGGTCCGGGTCGATCCCTTGGGAACCTGGGAAAGCAGGCAAACGAAGATGGGTTTGCCTTTTTTCTTGCGGACCGGGTAGAGGAACCCCCCGGCGAGGAGAGCCACGAATCCACCCGCCAGGGCAAGGAGAGAGGCGACCGCCGCGCCCAGAAAAGAACGTCTCTTGATGGGCCCTGTTGTTTCCGTCACTTCCAATCTCCCGGCAGGATAAAAGGGAAGGAAATGTCCATGATTTTCAAAAGCCCTGGGAGGCGCCAGATTCCGCTCCAAGGGTGGCTCGAAGAAAGTTCATATTAGGCGGAGAAAGGAGAGGGACAACAGAAAAAAACGGGAGGAAAGCAGAAAAATTTTTCCGCTTTCGCCGCCCATCCATGGGGCCTTTGCCCTACTTGACCACCAGCACGGGGCCCGGGGCCCGGGAGGCAAGCCGCAAGGGCGCCGCGCCCAGGAGCAGCTGGCGAACCTGGCTCTTCCGGCTCGTTCCCAGGGTGAGGATCGTGCTGGCGTCGGCCTTGGCCAGGATCCTCTTTTCGAAGGGACCATCCTCCACGCAGACCCGGGAGGGAATGGTCGCTTTTTCCAGGTAGCGGGAGGCCTTGTCCAGGACCTTCCGCGCGTCCTCCATGGAGAAGCCCATTTCCGTGACAGCGCACACCTCCAGGGGGGCGACCAGGACCTTTGCGATCCGGGCCGCCAGGCGCAGGGCCCTCCAGGAAGGGGGGGACCCGTCGAAGCATACTAAAAACTTGTATTCCCCCTCTTCCCATTTTCGGATCACCAGGACGGGCGGCTCGGTGAACTGGAGGACCCGGTAGATCTGTCTCCATGATCTCGGCATCCCGAGGAAGATCATTCCGTAGGCCCTCTCCCTGGTTTCGATCACCACCTCCTCCTCGAGTTTTCCTTCCCTCAGGAGGAGGCGGAAAGTCTGGCCGTCCAGGCCGAGAAGTTCGCGCACAAGGGCGCCGTCTTTCCTCCGGTGGAGCGGGGCCCGGGTGATGGGGGCGCCCCCTTCGCCGGCCATGACCATCCGGAAGGAGACCAGGTGTTCCTCCACCAGGGCCAGCTTTTTCATGGCCGCCGTCTCCATCTCCCACTCGTGAAGAAGATCCGCCGCCAGGTCGGTGTGGGAACGGAATTCCAGGCGGGAGCCTGGGGTTACGGCCAGGAAGGTCACGTTGGCCTCGAAACCCAGACCCACGATTCCCACGAACCGCACCAGGTCCCGGGTGGAGACCTCCTCTCCCACCACCGCCAGGAGTTCCATGCGCTCTCGTTCCCTATCCGTCTTTCCCATGTTTCCTCACAGTGAGAAGAGGGGCCAGTAGAGCCCCGCCAGGAGGAGGACCAGGAACAAGGAGACCAGGGCCATCTTCCAGCCCGTCCGGAGGAAGTCCTTGGGATGGACCCACCCGGAAGAGTAGACGATGCTGTTGGCTGGGTTGGCCATGATCGTGAAGTAGGAGAAGGAACTGCCTGCGGCGCACATCACGCCCACCAGGGCCACATCCTCCCCGGAAAGGGCCCCCAAGGCCAGAACGACCGGTCCGATCACCGAGACCGAGGGCCCCCCGGACATCACGTTGGCCGTGAGCATGGTCAAAAGTCCCACCACGAAGAGGAGGGGGAGGCCGTGGCGGAATCCCAGGGGGGCCAGCCCGTTCAGGACCGTGCGGGCCACCCACTGGGCCGCGCCGGTTTCGCTCATGGAGATTCCCAGGGAGATGGCCGCGGCATAGAGGAGAACCACCCCCCAGTTGACGCCCTTGTCCAGTTGCTCCCAGGTGACCAGGCCCGTCACCAGGAAGAGTGTGGCTCCAAGGACGGCGACGGTGCCGATCCCCATGCGTTTGCCCAGGGTGAAGAAACCCACCAGGGTGAGGAGCACGATGGCCCCGGAGAGCCAGGCCTGGGCCGAACCCTGGGAGCGGCCCGCATCCTCCCGGAGGGAAGCCACAGCCCGGGAGAGATCCTTGGTTCCGGCCCGGAAGGTCCAGATGCAGACCAGGGCGATCAAGGGGGCCGTGAGCAGGAGCATGGGATAGGCCAGGAGGACCCACTCCAGGTAATCCACCTGGATGCCGTAGGGCCTGGAGCGCAGGTATTCCATCATGATGGCGTTTCTGGCGCTCCCCGAGAGGGTCCCGAACCCGCCCAGGGCGGCGCTGTAGGCAAGGGCCACGAGCAGAGTCCGGGCCATCTTCTTTTCTTCCTCCGGGGGGGCGCCGTTTCGCCTCACCAGGACCAGGGCCACGGGCATGAGGGTTGCCGCCACCACGTGGGGCCCCACGAAGGAGGCGAGCACCGCCGCCAGCAGCGAGAGGCCCAGGGTCACCCTCTTGAAACCCGTTCCGGTGATCTTGACCAGGAAGAGGGCGATCCGGCGGTCCAGTTTCTGGTGGACCAGGGCGGCGCCGATCATGAGGGAGCCCAGGATGAAGAAGACCGCTCCGCTCATGTAGGAGCGGGGCATGGCCTGGGGACTCTTGATCCCGAAGACCACTTCGCCCACCCCGATGAGAAGGGCCACGGCCGGCAGGGGGACGGGATCGGTGAGGAAACAGACTACGGCGAAGACCAGGAGCGCCAGGGTTCCCTGCCCCTGGGCGGTCAGGCCCTCGGGCCTGGGAAGGACCAGGACGAGCCCTCCCAGGGCGATGGCCAGGAAGAAATACCTGCGCCGGATGAGTTCGAAGAGGAAGGTCCGGAGCACGGTCAACCTCCCTCTTCGGCCGAGGAAATCCGCAGGTAGAGGGCGGAGGCTCCGGCCGCGGCGGCCGGGCCGGCCAGGAAGAGGTTGTAGATGGGGACCATGAAGGAGAGGGTTACGGCCAGGCCGAATCCCATGGAAGGTCCGAAATGGGCCCGCACCCAGGCCCGTTCCCGGGCGAAGGAGAGCCCCCGGCGGGCCAGGGGGAAGTCGAGCCAGGAGAGGGCCGAGAGCCAGCCTCCCAGGAGGAGTCCCACCAGGAGCCCCGAGCCGAGCAGGAACGAGGCCAGCCCCGAGACGGCCAGGGCCAGGATCTCCAGGAGGAGGAGTTTCAAAGTCACCGAAAGGTCGTGGAGGATCCCCTGGAAGAATCCGAAGGGTGATTCCGGTGGAGGGGATCCAAGGATGTGGGCCTCGATCCTCTTGGCCAGGGGCTCGTGGAAGGGCCCGGAGAGGATGGGCACCAGGACGGGGAAGACCAGGAAGGCCAGGGCCGCCAGGAGGACCAGGACCAGGAAGGCCGAGGCGAAGACCAGCAAGTCCCCGAGCCAACCGCCGGAGAGGTTCCGGACAAGGGCCGATCCCCAGGCGATCCATGCGAACCAGCCCCCCGCCACGAGAGCGGCCATGGCGGCGAAGTTCCCGGCAACCGAAAGAAGGAGGACCTTCCTGGCCGCCGGAACCGCCAGGACCATGCGCAGGCCCTGGAAGGGAAAGAGAAAGCCTTCCAGGAAACCCGGTTTCCCCCCGCTCTTCACACCCTTCCCTCTCCTCTTCGCGCCTCTTCCACGGCCCGGGCCAGGATCTCCAGGGCGGGGTCGATCTCCTCCTCCCTGGTAAACCGGCCCACCGAAATCCGGATCGTGCCGAGCCCGGCCTCCTCGGAGACCCCCATGGCCCGGAGGACGTGGGAGATCTCCCGGGTGTCCTGGTGGCAGGCCGCCCCGGCGGAGAGGGCCAGTTCGGTCCCTGCCAGGGCCACGACCTCCGGGCCCAGGACCCCCGGGACGAAGACGCTGGAGGTGTTGGGGAGGCGCGGCGCCTTCCCGGCGTGGACCCCAGCCCCGGGAATCCTCCGGAGGAGCCCCTCCTCGATCCGGTCCCTCAGCTCGGCCAGGCGCTCCCCCTCGCCGGCTTCCAGTTCCTCCCGGGCGATTCGCGCGGCCCGTCCCATGCCGGCGGCCAGCATCACCGGCTCCGTGCCGGGCCGGAGTCCCTTTTCCTGGCCGGCCCCCCGGAGCAGGGGCCGCAGGCGGACGCCCTCCCGGACGTAGAGGGCGCCCACCCCCTTGGGCCCGTAGAGCTTGTGCCCGGCGATGGTGAGGAGGTCCGCTCCCAGGCTATTTACGTCGAAGAGGATCTTTCCCGCGGCCTGGGAGGCGTCGGTGTGGACCAGGATGCCCCGGGCCCGGGCCAGCCGGGCGATCTCCGCTACGGGCTGGAGGGTCCCGACTTCGTTGTTGGCCAGCATGATCGTCACAAGGACGGTCTCCTCCCGGAAGGCCCGGGCGAAGGCCTCCGGGTCGGTCCTGCAGGAAGAGTCCACCGGGACCAAGGTGAAGTCGTAGTCCGCCTCTTCTTTCAATGCCTCCAGGACTTCCAGGGCGGCCGGGTGCTCCACGGCGGAAGCCACGATGTGGCCTCCCCTGGGGCGTTTCGCCAGGGAGGCTCCCCGGAGGGCCAGGTTGTTCGATTCCGTCCCCCCGCTGGTGAAGATCACCTCCGAAGGATTGCACCCCAAGAGAAAGGCCGTGTCCCGCCGGGCCTCCTCGAGCCTCTGGCGGGCCCGTGCTCCCCAGAGATGGGAACTGGAAGGATTTCCGAACTCCTTCTCCAGCCAGGGGAGCATGGCCTGGGCCGCCCGGGGGTCCACGGGAGTGGTGGCGTTGTAGTCCAGGTAGATGCCTTCACCCAAAGAGGACATGGAAAAGAAGGTCGCCCACAGGCCCCCCTCCGGCAAGGAGATTCCCCTAGAAAGACTGAAGGCCGGGAGGGACCGGGGCCCCATGCCTCGGCCTCCATGAATCCACCCGGCTAGAAGGGAAACCAGATGGCCATGCCCGGGGACATGCTGAAATACCCCGGCGCTTTGAGATCCACCAGGAGGACCTGGAAGAAGAGGAGCCTGCCCAGGATGGTCGGACCCGGCGGAGGCAGGAGGAGGGAGGTCCGGGCGCTTCCGGGGATCCCCATGATTCCTCCGTCGAGCTGGATGGGGGTTGGGACCATCTCCTGGGGAGAGACCATGAGCCAGCCTCCTCCAAAGGCGAGGTGGGCCGGCCTGGTGGAGAGGAAGAGCAAACCCGGCATGGAGGGCATCCCCTTGTCCACCAGGATGTGCATTCCCAAGGATGTGGTGGAGGGAGGGCCTCCCCGGTAGGAGAGGGTGGGACCAATGCCCATGTAGCCTGGTTTGCCTTGGCCGTACCTGGCCCATCCAGACCGGAAGGAGGAAGGAGGAAGGACACCGGCAGCCACGTGGATCTCGTCCAGGGCACCCCTGAGATAGGTGCCATTCTCTCCCGCTCCCGCGAGGAGGGGCTGTTTGAGGTCCGGCACCTGGAAGGGCGAGAGGGAGAGCCGGGAGAGGAGGAAGCCGTCCCCGTAGAGCCGCGCGACTTTCCCGTCCCAGGTTACGGCCACGTGGTGCCAACTGCCGGGCTTGACGCTCATGCGCCCGAAAAGCACCTGGGGCACCCCGTGGGTGTCCAATACCTTGAAAGCGAACCCGGCGGGAAAGGTCATGAAGCGGATTTCAAAGACCGAGGAGCCCGAAGGGCCCCGCCTGGAGAGGATTGGAAGGACAGGGACGGAGAGATCGTCCAGGCGCACCCAGGCCTCCAGGGTGAAAGGATAGGAGAGGCGGATCAGGTTCCAGGGATCGGGAACCTGGAAGGCCCCCGTCTTGGGGTGGCTTTGGATCGCCATTCCCCAGGGGGCCTTCACCCAACCGGCACCGGCTTGGAGGGATCCATGGAGGTGGAAAGGTCCGGCGTCGTGGACCACCTGTCCCTTCCCCTCGTCCATGTGCCATAGGGCAAGGGTTCCCGGACGGGGGGCAAGGTAGTTCCCCGACTGGGCGGGAAGGGCCGGGCCCAGGAGGAGGGCCCAGAGCAGGAACCCGGTTTTCCTGGCCCGGGATTTGGGGCGCCTGGATCTCATCGTATTGGTTTTCAGCCGGACCGGTTGCCCTGGAAAGGATCTGTAACAAAAAGGATAAAAGGGAATTTGACTTTTGGAAAGCCCGAATGTTTCAACCTGGGCCTGTTTTTTCGTCCCCCTGGTCCTTCCCGGTACGGAAGGAAGGCCGAACCCCGGTGTTTTCCGAGTAGGCTTCTTATCCAAATGAGTTGGATCTTGAGCGCCAGCAGGCGCACGGACATCCCATCCTTCTTCGGGGATTGGTTTCTCCGCCGCCTGGAAGAGGGCCTGGTTCGGGTGCCCAACCCCTTTCGGCCCAGCCAGGTCAAGGAGGTGGCCCTCTCCCCGGAGGAAGTGGAGGCCATCGTCTTCTGGACCAAGGACCCGGGGCCTTTCCTTCCCTTCCTGGACAGGCTGGAAGGGCTGGGATACGACCGTTACGTGTTTTTGTATACCCTCAACCCCTATCCCCCCTTCCTGGAACCAGGGTTGCCTCCTCTCGAGGAAAGGATCCGGACCTTCCATGCCCTGGCGGACCGGATCGGCCCGGCCCGGGTGACCTGGCGCTACGATCCCATCCTGTTCGGAGAGGACCTTCCCCCGGCCTGGCACCTGGAGAGGTTCGCCTTCCTGGCCCGGGCCCTGGAAGGCGCCGCGGACCGGGTGATCGTGAGTCTCCTGGACCTCTACAGGAAGACCCTCCGCAGGCTGGCCCCCCTGGCGGGCCGGGTTACCCTCGAGGATCCGGCCTCCCGGCAAGACCTGGGGCCCCTCCTGGAAGGCCTGGCCCGGGAGGCCGAAGGGCGGGGGATGGCGATCCGGGCCTGCGCCGAGGAGGGCCGCCTCCTTCCCTGGATTCCCGACGGGCCCTGCATCGAGGCGGCCCGGCTGGAACGGATCTTTCAAAGACCCATGGCCGGGACCCGGCACAAGGGCCAGAGGAAGGCCTGCCTTTGCGACTACTCCCTGGACATCGGCGTGAACGGGACCTGCGGCCACGGGTGTGTCTATTGTTACGCTACGGCAGATCCAACCAAAGCCCGCCGCCTGGCCCTGGCCCAGGACCCGGGGGCCCCCGTCCTGGGAGCGCCCCGGCAAGCCCCCGGGGGAGGGGAGGGGGAAGGCGCGGAACCCCGAGGAGGTGCATGTTGAGCAAGGGAAGGATCCGCAAGGCCTTGGTGCC
>JALUZX010000186.1 GCA_027011425.1 Planctomycetota bacterium | reverse complement strand
AGTCGTCTCTCTCAGGGTGGAACCCGGCTCACTCTTTTTCTGTCTGCCCGTATTCCTTGAGCCGGTAGAGGAGTTTCCTGCGGGAGATTCCAAGCTCCTTGGCGGCCTTGGTCCTGTTTCCGCCGCACCGTTCCAGGGCCTCCATGATGGCCTCCCTTTCGATCTCCGCCAGGGATTTCCCCGGGGTCCGGAGCTTCCCAGGGGGGCGTTTTCCTCCGCCCCGGAGGGCCGGGGGTAGATGTTCGGGAAGGATCCACTCCCCTGCGGCAAGGATGGAGGCCCGCTCCACGCTGTTCTTGAGTTCCCGCACGTTGCCGGGCCACGGGTAGGCGAGCAGGCATTTCTCCGCCGCCCGGGAAAGGCGCTTGCCCCGGCCGGCGGCTCCCGCCAGGAAACGGGCCGCCAGGGGAAGGATGTCCTCGGGCCTCTCCCTGAGAGGGGGAATCTCCACCACGAAGACGGCCAGGCGGTAATAGAGGTCCAACCGGAAGCGTCCCGCCTCGACCTCCTCCTCCAGGTCCTTGTTGGTGGCCGTCACGATCCGGGCGTCTATGGCGATCTCCTCGCTCCCCCCGATCCTGCGGATCCTCCCCGTGTCCAGGGCCCTGAGGAGCTTGGGCTGGAGGGAGGAAGGCAGGTCCCCCACCTCGTCGAGGAAGAGGGTCCCTCCCCGGGCCTCTTCGAAATACCCTTTCCTGGCCCGGGAAGCCCCGGTGAAGGCGCCCTTCTCGTGGCCGAAGAACTCCGCCTCCAAAAGGGATTCCGGAACCGCCGCCAGGTTGATCCGGACCAGGGGACCCGCGGCTCTCGGGCTCCACCTATGCAGCAATTCCGCCAGGATCTCCTTTCCCGAACCCGACTCACCGCAAAAGAGAACGGGCGCGTCGGAAGAGGCTGCCGCAGCCACCTCGGAGAGGACCTGCTTCATCAGGGGGGAATGAAAGACCATTCCTTCCGGGAGGGGAGGATATTTCTCCCGGATCCGCTCCTTGTCCCCGATTCCTGTATACCTCAAGAGAATTTCGTCTACAAGGGAGAGATCCAGGGGCTTGGTCAGGAAATCCCTTGCGCCGAGCTTCATGGCCTCCACGGCCGTATCCACCTCGGCGAAAGCCGTGACGACCACCACGTGAAGGGCCGGGTCCCGCCCGAGAGCTTCCTTCAGGAAACCCATCCCCCCCATGCCGGGCATGCGCATGTCCAGGAGAACGAGATCGGGGCGGACCTTCCCCAGGACTTCCAGGGCTCCCTCCGCCGTCTCGGCCTCCAGGACCTGGAGATCCCTGCCTTCGAAAAAAGCTCCCAGCATGGCCCGGTGGGCCGGGTCGTCGTCCACCACGAGAATCTTGAGGCCCGCCTCACCCACGGCGTCCCCCCATTTCCACGACCATTCTGGTGCCTCCTCCCGGCCGGGGTTCGTAACGGAGGGTCCAGCCGTGTCCCCTGGCGATCCCCCGGGCCAGGGCGAGCCCCAGGCCCGTTCCGGACGGCTTTCCGCTCACGTAAGGCTCGAAGAGGGTCTCCCTGAGTTCTTCGGGCACCCCGACACCGTTGTCCTCCACCACCACCCGGGTCCCGTCCTTGGACTGTTCGATCCTCACCCGGATCCATCCCCCCTCGCCCAAAGCCTCGGAGGCGTTCACCAAAAGATTCATGAAAAGGCGCCGCGCCTGGTCCAGGTCCGCTTCCACTTGGACCTCCGGGCCTTCCACCTCGAGGGTCCCCCCCTTGACGGCGAGTTCCAGGCGCACCAGGCCCGCCAAGTCTTCCAGGGTCTTCTTGAGGGGAATCTCCTTCATCCGGAGCCTGGCCGGCCTGCTGAGAAGAAGGAATTCCTCGAGCCTGGCCACGATCCTGTCCGTCTCTTCCATGATGCGGGAAGCCGCATCGATTCTCTCCTCCGCCGGGAGATCCCTCTTGAGGAGAATCTGGGCGAACCCGCGCACCGAGCCCAGGGGATTCTTTGTCTCGTGGGCCAGGCCGGCCCCCAGGCGGCCCAGGAACTCCAAGGATCGCACCCGCTCCGCCGAAGCCGCCAGGCTGGACTGAAGGCGGACCGACCGCAGAAGGCCCAGGTAGAAGAGGAGAAGGGAACCGAAGGCAAGGGTCAGGGCCCCCCCCACGGCAAAAAAGAGAACCCGCCGCCGGGCCAGCCTCTTCTGGAGATCCACCTCCGGGTATTCCAGGCAGATCTTCATCTCCCCCCGGGGAAGAGTGGTTTTCACGCAGGACCCGGAGGGGCCTTTTCCGGAGTTGCAGATGGGACAATCCCGGGGAAAACGAAAGGAGCGCTCACAACGAGTGACAAGACCTCCCTTTCCATGGGAAGGCTTGCCCACGGCAAGATACGGCTTCCCGTTCGGGAAGGCCACGGCGAGAAAGGTGGCCCCCACCTTGGTCCGCACCGCTTCCAGCGAGGCCTTCAGGTCTTCCACCGTGCCCATGGCCATCATGCACTGCTGGTGCAGGATACCTTCGGCCGCGGCCAGGATGAGGTCCCCCTGGCGCATCTGGGCCTCTCTCTCCGCCCTCTCGAAGGAGCGGAATTCCCAGAACTGCCAGGCCCAGCCCAGGGCGGTGGCGGCCAGGAAGAGGGCCACGGGAAAGAATCGCTTGGGTGACATGGCTCATACTCTACCAAAAGGAAACGGGCGCAGGGGACCCGCGCCCGCTCGAAAAGGAGAATAGGAGAAGGTCAAACCCCGCTGCCCGCCCTCATCGGGCAAGCGCCGGACTTCTTCTTGCAAGACTTCCGGGCCTTCTTGCCGGACTCACACTTCCCGCCATCGCACTTCTTGCCGGACTCGCACTTGCCGCCATCGCACTTCTTGCCGGACTCGCACTTGCCGCCATGGCACTTCTTGCCGGACTCACACTTCCCGCCATCGCACTTCTTGCCGGACTCGCACTTGCCGCCATGGCACTTCTTGCCCGACTCGCACTTGCCGCCATGACACTTCTTGCCGGACTCGCACTTGCCGCCATGGCACTTCTTGCCCGACTCGCACTTGCCGCCCTGGCACTTCTTGCCGTGCTCGCACTTGCCACCCTGGCACTTCTTGCCATGCTCGCACTTGCCGCCCTGGCACTTCTTGCCATGCTCGCACTTGCCGCCATCGCACTTCTTGCCGTGCTCGCACTTGCCGCCCTGGCACTTCTTGCCATGCTCGCACTTGCCGCCATCGCACTTCTTGCCCTTCTCACAACAGCATTTCTTTGCCGGCGCCTTGGGACCTCCCTGGGCGAATGAGGTGGGAAGAGCGAAAGCGAAAAGGGCCAAAAGGCCTACCGTAGCCACAAAACGTTTCATGTCTTTTTTCTCCTGTCGATGGGACTCGGGTTTCTTTACGCCGCCGGAGAAGCAAAGCCCGTGCCGGACAGGGAAAGGCGGCCTACAGCCGGCTTCCTCTCTTTCTCTTGCGCAAGAAGTGCGGCGGCCGCGCAAGATGTGCGCACCAAGGGAAAAAGGCCTCTCCCCAGAAGACCCGAAACCCTCAGGGTTTCCGGGGGAACCAGGGCTGGGTAGACGGGGGAGGCGGGTTCAGCCCGGGATCGGTGGAATAAGTGAAGAAATACTCGTCCTGGAGCCAGGAGCAGGACGCGAAGAGAAGAGTGGCAGCCAGGAGCGCCCACCCGAGGATCCTCTTGAGCTTCACGTCCACACCTCTCCTTTCCAGAGTTCCTGGAAGGGCTCCCGGGGGCGGGCAAGGAAGGCTTCGCTTCCATCCACCACGACCTGAGCGGCGAGCCTCCGGGAATTGTAGCGCGAAGCCATGGAATCCCCATAAGCCCCGGCGGCGAAAAGAGCGAGGAAATCCCCCCTTTCGACGGGGGGGATGTCCCGGTTCAAGGCGAGGAAGTCCCCGCTCTCGCAAACGGGCCCGACGATGTCCGTGTCCCCCCTGGGCAAGGAATCCCCGGGGGGAGGCTCTCCCTCGACGGGCCAGACCATGTGCTCCGCCTTGTAGAGGCTCGGCCGGAGAAAATCGTTCATGGCAGCGTCCACCACCACGAACTTCCTTCCGCCCGCCGCCTTCACCCGGATCACCTTGGTGAGAAGAATCCCGGCCCCACCCACCAGGAACCGCCCCGGCTCCAGGGCGAGCTTCCAGCCCGCATCCCCCAGCAGTCCTTCCAAGGCGGGAGCGAGGCGGGAGAAGGAAAAGGACTCTTCCCCCGGAACGAGGGGCACGGCATAGCCGCCTCCTGCATCGTAATACTCGATTCCTTCCTGCCGGAGGGTGTCTTCCCCCGCCCACTCCTGGACCCGCTCCAGGGCGGCCAGGTAGGGCCCTGGTTCGGACACGAGAGACCCCAGGTGCACATGGTATCCGATTACCCGCAACCACTTGGACCGGGCCGCCCGCTCCAGGGCCACGGCGGCCTGGTCCAGGGGAAGGCCGAACTTGCTCCTCTTCCTGGAGGTCGCCAGGTAGGGATGTCCTCCCGCCTGGATATCCGGGTTGAGTCTCAAGGCAAGGGGGGCCTCCACACCCAGTCTCCCGGCGACGGCCTCGATCTCTTCCAGCTCGGGAAGGGATTCCACGTTGATAAAAGAAAGTGCGTGCCGCGAAAGAGCCTCTTCGATCTCCCAGGCTTCTTTGCCCACTCCCGCGAAAACCACTCGGCTCCCGGCCAGCCCCGCCGCCTGGATCCGTTTCAGTTCCCCGCCGGAAACCACGTCGAACCCGCACCCATCCGAAGCCAGGAGGCGAAGGATGGCCCCCAATCCGTTCGCCTTGACGGGGAAGTAGATCTCCGGGCTTTCCCGGAAAGCCCCGCGGATCCTCTCCAGGGCTTCCCGCAAGGCCCCCGCCGAATAGACGTAGAGAGGGGTTCCGAAACGCTGCGCCAGTTCCGCGGCGGCGAGACCTTCCACGTGGAGACCTCCGCCCGTGAATCGAATGGGGCCCTCCATGGCAGCGCCTTCAGTCGCTCTCCACGGCGAGTTGCCTGCGCACCTTCTCCAGGATCCTGGCCCTGAGAATACAGACCCGTGAAGGCGACAGGGAAAGGCGCCCCGCCACCTTCTTGAGAGTCATTCCCCGGATGTAGCTGTCGTGCAGGATCCTCCACTCCAAGGAAGTGAGGCTTCGTCTCACCCTCTCCAGGAGTTCCTCCCTGTAAAGCGCCTCCAGGACCTTCTGGTCGGGATTCGAATCGTCCTGGATCTCCAGGAGAGGATCCTCTTCGTCACCCGAGGGGTGGATGGAGAGAGGGAGGAATTGGGGATGTTTCTCTCCGTTCTTCCCGTTCTTTCCGTTTTTTCCGTTCTTTCCGTTGCGCCGGTGGAACCAATCCTGGTTTCTCAACTCGTCCTGGATGGAGCCCTTGATCCGGGCGAGACAGAAGGATTCGAAAGGCACGCCCCGGGTCTCGTCGTACCGCCGGGCCGCCTTGAGAAGGCCGAACATGCCCGCTTGAAGGAGATCCTGAACGTCCACCGTGGGGGGGAGATTTCTCATGAAACTCCAGGCCGAACGTTCCACAAGGCTCCTGTAACACTCCAAAAGAGCGCTCTCATTGGGCCGATTGGGCCGCTTCTTGTAGCGGCGCAGGACCGCCCGCGGGTCAGGCGCTTCTTTGATTGCGCCATCGCGTTTTCCCGCGCCCGGTCCCGACTTCGACCGTTTCATCGGCTCCCGCCTCCCTGACCCGCCCTCTTGGGCCTCTTCGTTTACGGGACCATTTCGATACCCGGGGGATCCGGTCACCCCGGTTCGTCGAGTCGGTTGTCACGTCGAGAAAAAGAACTGTCTCAAGATTAGAAAGCACATCCCCAAGCAACGCAAGAAGAAGTAAGAAAAAAATTTCCCTCCCGGGAAAAGAATAAGCCTTCCCGAAAGAACAAGTAAGGCTCGCGGCGAGCCTCCGTCATTCCCTGGAGGCTGGATGGATTCCCACCCTCGCGAGAACCCGTTTCTCGGCGGCGATCATCTCCTGCCTGCTTTCTTCGTCCTGGTCGTCGTAACCCAGCAGGTGAAGGACGCCGTGCACGAAGTAGAGGGCCAGTTCGTCTTCCATGGCGGTACCGAAGCGTTTGGATTCCCTTTCCGCCGTCTCCACCGAAAGGATCACCTCTCCTTCGTCTTCCTCCAGGCCAAAGGACATCACGTCCGTCGCCCCCTCCCGGCCGAGGAAACGCGCGTGGACATCGGAGATGGTCTTGTCGTCCACCAGGGCCAGGGAAAGGCGCGGCGCCCTTCCCTCCTCCTCTCGAACGGCCCGAAGCAGGGCGAGAAACCAGGATTTCCCGGGGGTGGGCCGCTCCTGGAGATCGGCGATTTCCAGGTCCGCTTCGCCCGTCACGAAGGATTCTCCTCCCGCGAAGAGGGGTAGGCGGGGCGGGTATGGTGGATTCCGATCAGGACGGCCGTGAACGCGTCCTCGATCTCCTTGATGTCCTTCAACGTCAAGGGGCTTTCATCGAGCTGCCCGTCCTTGAGCCTCTTCCAGGTGAGATCCTTCACCATGGCCCTGATCCGCGAAGGAGTGGGATTGTTCAGGGATCGAACGGCCGCCTCCACCGTGTCGGCCAGCATCACGATGGCCGTCTCCTTGCTCGAAGGCTTGGGTCCGGGATACCGGAAGGTTTCCTCGTCCACGGTGCCGCCCTTCTCGTCCTTCCTCTTCAAGGCCTCCCGGTAGAAGTATTCGATCTTGGTGGTCCCGTGGTGTTCGGTCATGAAGGGACGCACGCAGGGAGGGAGATCGTAGTAATCGGCCAACTCGAGGGAATCCTTGGGATGAGATGCGATGATCAAGGCCGACATCTCCGGAGAGAGGGTTTCGTGCAGGGAACTCCCCCCCCTCATGTTCTCGGCGTAGTACTGGGGCTTCACCATCTTGCCGATGTCGTGGAAGTAGGAGCCTACCCGGCAGAGCAGTCCCTGGGCCCCGATACGTTCCGCCGCAGCCTCGGCCAGGAGCCCCACGATGAAGGAGTGATGGAAGGTCCCGGGCGCCTCGATCAGGAGCTTCCTCAAGACGGGCTGCTCGTTCTGGTTGGAAAGTTCCAGAAGGCTCACGTCCGTGGTGACGCCGAAGACGTACTCGATCACCGGCAGGAACCCCGAGGCGAGAAAGCCCACCAGGATCCCCTGGCCCAGGTACCAGCCGAGCCGCATGGCCACACCGGGAGGATCCAGGTTTTCGAGAAAGAGCATGAACCCGAATCCGGCCAGGACCTGCGCGACTCCGATGAACAGCCCCACCCGGATGAGGGTGGACCGCTTCCTCACCCTTCCCACCGTCAAGGCCGCCACGGCCGCCCCGGCCCCGAGCACGCCCAGGGCGGGCATGGGGTTCCTTCCCCCGCAGGAGAGAAGCAGGCCGAGACAGATCGTCAGGATTCCCGAGGCGCCCAAAGAAAAACGCTGGGAGAGAACCAGGGTGAACAGAAGAGTGGCCGCGCTCAAGGGGACGGCCGTGGTGGGCCAGCCGAAGACCAGGCAGAGCCTGGCAAGGGCCAGGGTCCCGGCGGAGATTCCGAAGGCGCTGAAACACCGGGAGAAGGAAACCAGGGAATCCCTCTGGAACCGCACCAGGTAGAGCCCCGTCAAGTAATGGAGACAGGCGACCAGAACGGCCAGCCCCGCCACCTGGTCGGCCCGCCAGGGAGCGGGCTGGGAAGACAAGGCCAGGAGGAAGAGAAGAACCCCGTGGAACACAAGGAGCCCGGATTTCCTCAAGGGCTCCCCCAGGGGGGCCGCGCCGGGGGCGGCCTTCCCCTTCCCGGGAAGGCGGGCCCGCTCCGGGCTCACCCGCCGGATTTTCTTCTTCTTGTTCTTGGCGAAAGTGAGACCGGGAATCACGGCGACTCCTCCCTTTCGCCTTCCTCGTAGGCCTTCACGATCTTCTGAACCAGGGGATGCCGGACGATGTCCTCCTTTCCCAGGTGGACGAAGAGAATTCCCTCGATGCCCGCGAGTCTGCGCTCCGCGTCCACGAGCCCCGAGACCTTTCCGCCCGGAAGGTCCGTCTGGGTCACGTCCCCCGTGACGACGAGCTTGGAATTCTCGCCCATCCTGGTGAGAAACATGAGCATCTGGGACGGGGTGGTGTTCTGGCCCTCGTCCAGAATGATGAAGGCGTCGTTCAGGGTGCGCCCCCGCATGTAGGCAAGAGGACAGACCTCGATGACGTCGTTTTCCACGTAACGCCGCGCCATGGGGGGATCCAGGATCTCCCCCAGGGCGTCGTAGAGAGGGCGCAGGTAGGGATTGACCTTGGCCTGGTAATCCCCCGGGAGGAAGCCCAGCCTCTCCCCCGCCTCCACGGCGGGCCTCGTCAAGATCAGTTTTCTGTATTCCCCCTCGGCGAGTTTCTCGCAGGCGACCCCCACGGCCAGGTAGGTCTTTCCCGTGCCGGCGGGCCCGATCGCGAAGACCATCCCCTCCCGCCTCAGCCCGCGCAGGTAGCGCTCCTGCCCCGGCGTCCTCGGAGCCACCCGCCCCTTCTTGCGCCGTCCCGAGACCAACTCCAGGATCCAGCCACGAAACCGGTCCGGCGCAATGGTCTTACCGCTCCGGATCTCGTGGAGGGCGCGGTGGACCAGGCTCTTGGCCTGGGCCACGCTCTCCGCCGGGCCCAGGAGGATCAGGTCCGCCCCCCTGGGCACAAGGGTGACCTGGAGGAGATCCCGGAGGAGGCGGGCGTGCCCGTCCATGGGGCCCATGAGGACCCGGGCCTCCTCCTGGCTCCGGAGCTTCACCGAATCCTCAAGCACCGCTCCCCCCGGTCAGGAGCACCACCAGGAGAAAGAAGGGCGGCGTGCTCAGAAGAAAACTGTCCACCAGGTCCAGGACCCCGCCGTGGACGGGGACAAGGCTGGAAGAGTCCTTGGCGCCGCACAGGCGCTTCACCATGGATTCCACCAGGTCCGAGATCTGGGCCGTCATGCCTACCATTATGGCCAGACCGGCCCAGGCAGGAAGAGGAAGCTCCACCACAGACGGGGGAATCAAGCCGGAGGCGGCCACCCCGATGACCAGGGAAGCCGCCAGTCCCCCCAGGGCCCCTTCCACGGACTTCCCCGGGCTCACGTGGGGGATCAACTTGCGGCGCCCAAAAAAGACCCCTACCAGGTAGGCCCCCGTGTCCCCTCCCTTTGCGGTCAAGGCCAGCCAGATCATCCAGGGAAGAAAGCGCAGGCAAAGCCCCTGGGCCAGGTAGAGAGGCCAGGAGACCAGGAGAAACCCCACCAGGGTGGATCCCGCCGTCTCCAGGCCTCTTTCCATGCCTTCCGGAGTCAGGGCCCGGGCGGAGAGAGGGAGCAGGAGGCCCATGGCCAAAAGCACCGGCGCGTAGAGTTCCCGGTCCAGGACCTTCCAGGACGGGGTGAGGAAGACCGCCGACCCATGGAGCAGAAAGGCTGCGGCCAGGACCCAGAGGCCCGCCACGGGCCTGCCGGATTTCTTCAAGAGCCCCACGTATTCCGCCAGGCCAGCCAGGGCGAGGAGGCCGAGAAAGAAGGCCGAGATCCTCCCTCTCCCGCGGTCCCAGTGGAAATCGGCCCAGACCAGGCCCAGGACGAACAGGATCATGAGGGGCCCGGCGATGAAGCGCACCTTCATGGACCTGGCCTTGGAGGGGTCCATGGTCCTCATTTCCCTTCCTCTTCCGGAAGGAGTCCGCCGAACTTTCTCTTCCTTCCGGCGAAGTCCAGGAAGGCCGCCTTCAGTTTCTCTTCCCGGAACTCGGGCCAGCAGACGGGGGAGACATGGAATTCGGCGTAGGAGATCTGCCAGAGGAGAAAATTGCTCACCCGCATCTCTCCGGCCGTGCGGATCAGGAGATCCACCTCCCGGACGTCCGGGTCGTATAGGTGGTCCTCCAGGAGCGATTCGTCCACCTCGCCGGGCTCGATCTCGCCCTTGGCCGCCCGCTCCGCGATCGCCCGGGCCGCGTCGGCGATCTCCGCCCTCCCCCCGTAAGCCAGGGCCAGGACGAGCTTCATCCCCTCGTTAGCGGCGCTCATCTCCTCCAGGCGGGCGATCAGGCCGCGCACGCGGGGAGGAAGCATCTCCCTCCTCCCGATGACGCGGAAGCGGATGCCGTTGTCCATGATCTCCCGGCGCTCCTTCACCAGGAAACGGGCCAGGAGCTTCATGAGGAAATCCACCTCTTTCTTCGGGCGGCGGAAATTCTCCAGGGAGAAAGCGTAGAGGGTGAGGACCTCCACGCCCCAGCGCGCGCATGTCCGGGTCACCACGCGGACCGACTCCGCTCCCACACGGTGGCCTTCCACCCGGGGTTTTCCCCTCTCCCGGGCCCAACGGCCGTTGCCGTCCATGATGACGGCCACTCTCCCTGGAACGACGGGCGGCGCCTCGGTCATCGCCGGAAGACCTCATCCCTTCCCGGGCCCACGGAGACCATGGAAATCCTGACTCCCGTCAAGTCCTCGACACGCAAGACGTAATCCCTGGCGGGCCCCGGAAGCCCCTCGAAGGAGCGGACTCCGCCCAGGGGCTCGTCCCAGCCCGGGACCTCCTCGTAGCGGGGCCGGAGGCGGGAAACCTCCCCGGCCGAAGAGGGAAAGCCATCCATGCCCTCGTAGGAGGCCAGGATCTTCAAGGGCCCCTGGCCGGAGAGGACATCCAGCTTGGTGAGGACCATCTCCCGGGCCCCGGAAAGGGCCAGGGAATAACGCAGAGCGGCGCAATCGAGCCAGCCGCACCTCCTGGGTCGGCCCGTGGTGGCGCCGAACTCCCCGCCGGCCTTGCGCAGGCGCTCTCCCGCTTCGCCATGGAGTTCCGAGGGGAAAGGCCCCTCCCCCACGCGGGTGGTATAGGCCTTGGCCACGCCGATCACCCGGTCCAACCCCCCGAAAGGAATCCCCGCGCCCGAAAAGACTCCGCCGCTGGAGGCGGAGGAAGAAGTCACGTAAGGATAGGTGCCATGGTCCAGGTCGAGCAGGACCCCCTGGGCCCCTTCGAAGAGGACGGACTTTCCCTCTCCCAGGGCCTTCCGCAAAAGAAGACCCGTGTCCTCCAGGAAAGGCAGGAGCCTCTCCCCGGCTTCCACGAGAGAGGCCTCCACCCGGGCCGGGTCGATGGGAGCCTCGCCGTAGAGGCTCTCCAGGAGGAGGTTCCGTTCCCGGGCCAGCCGCTCCAGCGAAGAGGCCAGCCCCTCCCGGGAGGCCAGGTCGGCCATGCGGAGGCCCCGGCGGCCGGCCTTGTCCTCGTAGCAGGGACCAATGCCCTTTCCCGTGGTTCCAATCCTCCCCGGGCGCCCATCCTTCTCCCGGGCCTGGTCCAGGGCCTTGTGCCATGGGAGCACCATGTGGGCCCTGAGGGAGATCCTGAGCCGGGAGGGATCCACCCTGAGCCCAGCCCTCTCCAGGGCTTCCATCTCCTCCAGGACCTGCCAGGGGTCCAGGACAACTCCCGCCCCCAAAACATTCACGACGCCTTGGTGGAAGACCCCGGCGGGAAGGAGGTGGAGGACGAACTTCCTCCCATCGGGAAGGAGGATCGTGTGACCCGCGTTCCCTCCACCCGCCCAGCGGACTACGTAGTCCGCCTTCCGGGCGAAGTAGTCGATGACCTTCCCCTTCCCTTCGTCGCCCCATTGGGCTCCAACGATGCATTCAGCGGCCATGGCTTCCTCTCGGCCGGCAGGGATTCTGGC
>JALUZX010000185.1 GCA_027011425.1 Planctomycetota bacterium | reverse complement strand
TCCCCCGGGCAGGTGGAAACTCGAAGCCGACGCGGGGACCAGGGGCCGCGTGGAGAGGGAGAGCCCCATCGAAACCCGGGAGGGAGTGCCGGCCCGGGACATCCTCCTGGTCCTCCAACCGCCGGCTTCCCTGGAGGGGTTGGTCTACGCACCGGACGGCAGCCCCTCGAAGGACACCCCAGTCCTGCTCCAGCGGATCCAGGGCGGAGGATTCACCCAGACCTGGGCCAGAACGGGCAAGAAAGGGGAATTCTTCGCACCCAACCTGGTCCCCGGAACCTGGCAGGTGATCACCATGGGGACGGGCCTCATGAAGCACGCCTTCTCCATGCAGGAGGGCATGCGCAAGAAAGGGAAGATCGAATTGAAGGACCTCCTGGACCAGAGCCGGATGGGAAGAATCACCCTCCGTCCCGGGGAAAAAGGAAAGATCATCCTTGGAACCCCAGTGGGGCCCTCGGGCGCCCTCGAGGGCGTGGTAACCGCCGGGGGAAGGCCCCTGGAAGACGCCGTGATCACGGTGGTCCCCGCGAAAAACGACAAGGAAAACTCTTCACCCCGGATCACTTCCAGCGGCAAGGACGGCCGTTTCCGGATCAAGGATCTTCCCGGGGGGAAATACACGGTCCTGGTCATGTCCATGAACATCGGCGGGACCCAGGCCAGGAAGACGGTCCTGGTCCGCCCCGGGGAAACCGCCTCGGTCCAGGTCGCCTTCGGGGGTGGAAGAATCGAGGGCAGGCTGGTCCCCCGGGGAAAGTGCGGAGGCCTGGGGGGGCGGATCGTAATCCTTAGAAAGGAAGGATCCTCCTCCACCATGGGATCGAGCATCACCGACGGAACGGGCCGGTTCCGCGTGGAGAGCCTGGCGCCTGGAACCTACAGGGTCTATCTCCGGCCCATCTTCAAACCCTCGGCCGGAGAACCCGTGGGAAAGAGCCGGTCTTTCCAGGTAACCGGAGGAGGGGAACCTGTGGAGATCCAGGTTCCCGTTCAGCCCGCGGCGGCGATCCAGGGCTCCCTGGACCGCCCTCCCGCCAAGGGAGCCAAAGTGATCGCCCGCGTGGAGGGCTGGCCCCGACCTTTCCAGGCCAGGCTGGACCCGGCCGGGCTCTTCCGGATCGGAGGCCTCCCGCCCGGAAAGACCAGGCTCGAGGCCTTCTCCGGGAAGCTCCGGGGGGCCCTGGAACTCCTCACCTTCCCGGGGGAGACCACCCGGGTGGTGATCCATCTCCAGCCCAAGTGATTCCTTCCTCCTTCGTGGAAGCGGGGGGAAGGTTCCCTAGAATGGGCCTTTCCCCTCGCTCCCCCCGGAGGTGACCTTGTGAGTCCCGCATCGACCCCATGGGAGAACGGTCCTCCCCTCCTCTCCATGGAGGGGATCTCCAAGGCCTTTCCCGGGGTCCAGGCCCTGGAGGGGGTCTCCTTCCGCCTCCGGGCCGGCGAGATCCACGCCCTGGTTGGGGAAAACGGCGCGGGCAAGAGCACCCTCATGAAGATCCTCGGCGGGATCCACCGCCCCGACGAGGGGATCATCCGGATCGAGGGAAAGGCTTGTTCCTTTCAGGGGCCCCGGGACGCCGAGGCCGCCGGGGTGGCCCTGATCCACCAGGAACTCTCCCTCTTCCCGGAACTCTCCGTCAAGGACAACCTCTTCCTCGGCCGGGAGATCACCGGCCCCCTTGGGATCCTGGACAAAGGCGCCATGAGGAAGAAGGCCGAGGCCCTCCTGGCCCGCCTGGACCTGGACAAGGAGATCTCTCCCGAGACCAGGCTCGGGGACCTGAGTCTCGGGAGGCGCCAGGAGATCGAGATCCTCAAGGCCCTGGGGCTGGAGGCCCGCATTCTCGTCATGGACGAACCTACGAGCGCCCTTTCCGACACGGAAGTGGAGCGCCTCTTCGCGGTGGTCCGGCGCCTGGCCGACCAGGGCGTGGGAGTGATCTACATCTCCCACAGGCTGGACGAGATCTTCCGGCTCTGCCGGAGGGTGACGGTCCTTCGCGACGGCAAACTCGCCGGAAGCGGCCCCATGGAGGAGATGGACCGGGCCGGCATCATCCGCATGATGGTGGGCCGCGAGGCGGGGGAATACTTCCGCCCCACCCCCCACCGCCCGGGCCGGGAGGTCCTCCGGGTGGAAGGAGCCTGCCTGGAAGGCGGGACCGGAGGGAGGCGGCGCCTGGTGGAGGATGTCTCCTTCTCGGTTCGGGCCGGGGAGGTGGTGGGCCTGGCGGGACTTCTCGGCGCGGGCCGGACGGAACTCCTGGAAGGAATCTTCGGCGCCCGGGGCGGCCGATTTCGGGGAAAAGTTTTTCTCGAGGGAAAGCCCGTCACGATCTCCTCCCCCAGAGAGGCCCGGGCCAGGGGCCTGGCCCTGGTCACGGAGGACCGGGCCCGGCTCGGGATCTTCCCCGATTTCGACGTGACCCGGAACCTCACGATCTCCAGCCTTTCCCGGTTCGTCCGGGGCGGAATCCTAAGGAAGTCCCTGGAGCGCCGGGCAGCCCTGGACGCCGTGGAGGATTGGAACCTCCGGGTCCCTTCGCCGGAGACCTCCATCACCGCCCTCTCCGGGGGGAACCAGCAAAAGATCATCCTGGCCCGCTGGATGCTCACAGAGCCCAAGGTCATCTTCCTGGACGAGCCCACCCGGGGAATCGACGTGGGGGCCAAGGCCGAGATCTACAATCGGATCGACCACCTGGCCCGCCGGGGCCTGGGGATCGTGGTGGTCAGCTCCGAGCTTCCCGAACTCCTGGCCCTGGCCGACCGGGTGCTGGTGCTCTGCGAGGGAAGACTCACGGCCGCCTTCGACAGGGAAGAGGCCTCTCCGGAAAAAGTCATGGCCGCCGCCGCACCGGGCGGCCTGGAGATGGAGACCTAGGTGACCATGAAACGTTCCTCCCCCCTCCTGGCCTTCCTCCGCTTCCTGGAGCGGCACGTGAGCCTCACGGTCCTGCTCGTGGTCTTCCTCGGGGCCATCGCCGCGAGCAAGCCCCACCCCGTGACGGGGACCCTCACCTTCCTCCGGGCCGAAAACCTGGCCAACCTGGCCCGCCAGGTTTCTGAGATGGGGATCCTCGCCGTGGGAATGACGGGGGTGATCCTCACCGCCGGGATCGACCTGAGCGTGGGGTCGGTGCTCTGTCTCTCCTCCATGACGGCCGCCATGGCCCTCCACCCCGCGTATTTCGGCGGTCACTGGGCCGGCGCGCCGGCGGCCCTCCTGGCCTTGCTCGCCGGAACCCTGGCGGGTCTCGCCAACGGGCTGATCATTGCGTTCTGGCGCATTCCGGCCTTCGTCATGACCCTGGCCATGATGTCCATCGCCCGGGGCCTTCCCCGGTATCTCGCCTCCAACCAGTCCATCTCCATCGACGGCCTGTCCCCGCTCATCGACTACCTGGGGGAAGGAACCATCCCGGGCACGGGGATCAAGATCGTGGTGGTCATCTTCCTCCTCTCCGCCCTCTCCATGGGCTTTCTTTTGGGATGGACCCGCACGGGAAGGCACATCTACGCGGTCGGGGGCAACGAAGAGGGAGCCCGGTTTGCAGGCCTTCCCACCAGAAGGATCCTGGTGCTGGTCTACACCCTCATGGGCTTCTTCGCCGGCCTGGCCGGCCTGGCCCACGCCGCCCAGAACGGCCAGGGCGCCCCCACCGACGGGGAGACCTACGAGCTGATCGCCATCGCCGCGGTGGTCATCGGAGGGACCAGCCTCTTCGGCGGAAAGGGGAGCATCCTCGGGACCATCGTGGGAACCTTGATCATCGGCATCCTGAACAACATCATGGGGCTTCGGGGGATCTCCAAGGAGATGCAGCTCATCCTCCTTGGGATCATCATCGTGGCGGCCGTCAAGCTCCCCGACCTCCTCCACTGGTTCGTGTTCCGCCTGGAAAAGAGAGAGAAAAGCCCATGAAAGGCCTGAACTTCCTTCCCTGGATCCTCGTCCTTCCTTTCCTTGTGGCCTCCTGCGGGGACAGGGCCGGCGACGCAGGCAAGGGCAAGCGCAAATGGATCATCGGGTTCTCCCAGTGCAACAACGCCGAGCCCTGGCGGGCCGCCATGAACAAGGCCCTGCTCATGGAAGCGGCCAAGCACAAGGACGAAATCCAGGTGATCCTCATGGACGCCCAGAACGACTCGGCCAAGCAGAGAAACGACGTGGAGAACCTGGTCACCCGGGGGATCGACCTTTTGATCATCTCCCCCAAGGAGTCCACGCCGCTTACCCGGCCGGTGAAGAAGGTCTACCAGGGCGGGACCCCGGTGATCGTCCTGGACAGGGACATCGACGAACCGGCCTATACATGTTTCATCGGCGCTCCCAACGAGCCCATCGGCGAGATGGCGGGGAAATACGCCGTCCAGCTTCTCGGCGGGAAGGGAAAGGTGGTGGAGATCATGGGGCTCCAGTCCACGCCCCCGGGAAGGGAACGGCACGAGGGATTCCTCAAGGGGATCGCGGGGAGCGGGTTGAAGATCATCTACAGCCAGGACGCGGCCTGGCTGAGGGAGGAAGGCATGAAGGTCATGGAAAACGCCCTCCAGGCCTTCCCCAGGATCGACCTGGTCTACGCCCACAACGATCCCATGGCCCTGGGGGCCAGGAGGGCCGCCGAGGACGCCGGCCGGGCCAAGGAGATGAAGTTCATCGGCATCGACGGTCTTCCCAGCGAGGGAGTCAAAGCGGTGCTCGAGGGCAAGCTGGACGCCACATTCTGGTATCCCACCTGCGGGAAGGAGGCGATCCAGTACGCCCTGAAGATCCTGCACGGCGAAAAGGTCCCCAAGAGGATCGACCTGAAATCCATGCGCATCACGAAGGAAAACGCCCGGGCCTTCCTTGAAAAGGTGGGCGCCCCCGTCCCAGAAAGAATTCCAGGCAAGAAATAGAGGAAAACAATGGATATTGAAAAAGCCATCGAGACCGCCATTCAGTACGAAACCAGGGTCCGCGACGTGTACGCCCAGGCGGCGGAGAAGGCCGTCTCCCAGGCGGCCAGGCGGGCCATGGGTTTCATGGCCCGGGAAGAGGGCTACCACGTGAACTACCTGAAGTCGCAGAAGAAGAAATGGGCCGAAGAGGGGGTCCTGGACCACCAGTCCCTGAAGACGGCGGCTCCCCCTGCAGAGACGATCCAAAAAGAGGTGGCCAAGCTGGAAGGCCACATGAAGAAGGAGGCCCCGGGCGAGGAGCTGGAGATGCTGAAGCGCGCCCTGGAGGTGGAGAAGGAGACCAGCGAGTTCTACCGCTCCCTGGTGGACCAGATGGAGGGGGACGCCAAGAAGCTCTTCTCCCGCTTCCTGGAGGTGGAGGAAGGCCACCTCAACCTGGTCCAGGCGGAGATCGACGCTCTCCAGGGCATGGGCATGTGGTTCGACTGCCGGGAATTCCACCTGGAAGGGGAGTGACCCGCTCCAGCCCAGAGGCCATGGGGCGAGAAACTGGGCCCTTTACAAGGAGGGTCGATGGGGGTCTTGGGTCTTCGCCCGCCTCGGTGGCGCCCCATCGTCGCCTAACTGCCGAAGACGGCAGAATCGCTCCTCATGGGGCCCCACCTCCGGGGGAAGTCCGGGCCGATCCCAAAGAGGGTGGGTCAAGAAACTACGCCCTTTTCAAGAGGGTCGGCTCGAGGAGGAAGAAATGCCAGGATGATCTCTTTCCTTGCTCGAACAGAACGGCCTTTTCGTTCGATCAGATCCATTTCCTTCAGAAGATTTAAATCTCTGGACAGGGTTTTCTCGGTTTTTTTCGCGTATTCCCGGGCCAGCTTGGGGCTCAATTCAGGAATCCTGGAGATAGGCACCCATCCTTCTTTTCCGCCCGCATCGGAAAGGTCCAGGACGAGTCTTCTCCGCCTGAGATGCGCATCGGAACCCTTTCCGAATCTCTCGTATACATAATTCCGCCAGGACTCACGCAATTGTTCCGCCCGGACAACGCGAATTTGCTCCCGCAATTGATCAGAATACCCTTGGACAGCATATTCGATGAATCCTTCCGGCTTCCCCCCGGAGCGCGCCGCTTCGTCGAGAAGGCGGTAATACTCCGCCCTGGTCTGGTTGTAGAAATTACTGAGAAGGTGCGCCGACGGTGTAGGATACCCGCCCTCCAAGAGAAGGCGGAACTCGATCAACCGGGCGGTCCTCCCGTTTCCATCGCCAAAGGGATGGATCCAGACGAAAAAAAGGTGGGCCGCGATCGCCTTCAAAAGGGCGCCCGCCTTTTCCATTTCCTCCGGAAATTTCACGGACTCCAGCCAATCACAGAATTGTTCCAGGAGAAAGGCGCAATCTTTCGCCGGAACCGCCCTGTACCGTCCCACTGTAACCGAATAATTTCGAATCCGGCCCGGAACGACTTCTTCGGGAAGAGGCAACCCTTCAAGGACCTCCCGGTTCAAGGTTAAAATTTCCCCTGGGGAAAGGGAGCCCGATTTTCCACCAAGGATTTCTTTGGCGATCCTATTGCAGGCGCGGACGATGTTGTCCACCTCCCTGGCCAAGTAACGCCTGGATGGAGGGAGTTCCAGCCGTCCCTCCAGGTGTTCCATGACCTCGGCTTCGCTCAGGGTATTCCCTTCAATGGCTGTTGTGGCCAGGGCCCCCTTGGCCAGGAAGACACGGTGAAGTCTTTTCGCCGCCTCGGGCCGAAGGGGGATTCCTGCCAGGACATCGGACATGGAAACCGTCTCCCCCAGGCGATACCAGGTCCAATGCCCCAGGTTATTGAGGTCCAAAGAGAACTTCAGCCATGGATGGGTTCTTTTAAATTCCCTCATCGTTTGTCCTGCCTATCTTTCTTATTTAAAAGAAGTTCCGCTTTTTTTTAGATCTTTCTTGTCCAAGTTTTTGTCCATTTTACCCTGGAAAACGGCCCCAAGAAACCATTTCTGAACGTCCCTGGCCTCAGCCGGGCCTTCGCCCGCAGTTTCCGGTTGAAGGCTGTCGCTGAAATGCGATCAGAGCACCATAGAACCACAGATTCTGCGGAAGACCCGAACTTCCATGCATTACGTTCGGGGCCCGTCCCGGGAAGACGTTCGGGACGACGGGAAGCTCCGCCCCTTCGGCCCACCCTTCACAAGCATGGAGGGTTCCGCCCCGGGCCGGGCCCCTCTAAACCGCCCTACCGCATGGTTTCGGTGACGATCAGGCCCGCCGGGCCGGGGCGGATGTCCAGGGTGGAACGGTGGCGGAGGAGGGTGAACAGGCCCTTCCCCCACTCCAGGCGGTATTCGGAGGCGGGATCCCAGAAAAGCAGGCCCTTGGCCTTGGCTCCCGTGAACATGGGCGTTTCGAGGAGAACGAAGGGCCGGGCCAGCCCTTTCTTCCCGGCCCGGACCTCCAATGCGATCCCCCCCGAAGTGAACCCCTTTCCGATCCCGCCCGTGTCGTGGATCACCAGCACCGCCCAGTTCCAGCCCGTCCCCTCCCCGGCGAAAGGCTTCCCCGGAGGAATTCCCAGGACCTGGAAGGAAGCCCGTCGCTTCCCCTTGTTCCACCAGGAGAGCCGCCAGATCGCCTGGGGAGGATCCTCCTTCATCCCCCGGTAAGGAGCGGCGGGCCAGAGCGGAAAGAGCCCCCACCCGCCACGGTCGGGGATGAGAAGGAACATCCGCCGCCAGTCGGAGTGGCCCACCAGCAGGGCGTCCTTCCTGGCGGGATCGCAATCCCAACCCGGAGACCAGCAGGAGAGTCCCCCTGCAAAGGGATCCCTCTCGAAACCCGAAGGAACCCTGGCCGGCCCCTTCCAGGGTTCGAACCGGAAACCGGCCGAGAAGATCCTCAGGCCGGGAGGGAAGTCTCCCCGGACCCGCCGGACCTTTTCCCCGTCCAAGCCCCATTCCTGGGCGGGAGTCCCCCACTCGGAAAGGTCGGAACGAGAATCCGCCTGGAGGAAACAATAGCTCCCAGACGGACCGATTCGCGGCACGAGCCAGAAGGAGCGCAAATCCAGGTCGGGGGAGAGGAAGACCCAGAGGGCGGTTTCCGAAGAGAGATCAACCCCGAGCCCACCCTCTGGGAAACCCACGGGCGTCCTCCCGGCCCTGGGCCGGAGAAGGGGGCGCAGATCCATCCGGCTCCCCGCGGCCTCCACCAGGGGAACCCGGACCTCCCGGATGTCTATCCGGTAGGGAAAATCCTCAACGCCTCCCCGCACCAGGGCCCCGCAGAGAATCCTGCCTCCCGCCTCCAGGGTGAGCCAGTTCAGGCTGTTGGAAGGTTTCGGAGCCTGAATGCGGCAAGGCTGATCCGGGGTCTTCCCAGGCTCGATGGTCCGCTCCCAGAGGGGCACCCACCAGGGGCCCCAGGCCCGGAGGACAGGCCGGCCCTGTCCTTCCAGGGCGCTCCACACGCGGGGCCCCAGAAAGATTTTCCACCCCTTGTAGATGCCCGCGCGCCGTTCGGGTTTTCTTCCGCAGCCTCCGAGCAAGAGCCCCGCCGCCGCGGCAAGGAGCAGGAAGAATCCGGAGCCTCGAAAAAGCGGGCGGACCATCTTTCCTCTCAATGCACGAACCCCCAGCCAAGCCTGTCGTAGAGCAGGGGGTGGTCCGGGGTGACGTAGGCCTTCACCCCGAAAGACCCGGTGGAATCCACGACGAAATCCCCCGAGAACGTAAAGAGCCCGGGGCCGGAGAATCCCGAGGGGGCCAGGGGGGCGATCTCCTTCTTCCGAAAGGAACCGTCCGGGGCCATGGGCCCGTAGACCAGGGTCACCGCCACCTCGGAGGGCGAGATCTCGCCGAGTCTCAATGTGACCTCCACACGCACCCTGTCCCCCACCCTGGGCTCGTCCCCCGTGGCGCAGACCATGTCTTCCACCTTTACCCCGTCCCAGGCGGCCTGGATCTTCCTGCGGAAGGCTCCCAGCGTGCGGGCCCCCTGGAACCGGTCCTTCTTGAGCTTTTCCAGGAGAGTGGCGGCGGGTTTGTAGAAACGAACCAGGTAATCCCGGACCATCCTTGAGGCATTGAACTTAGGGATGAGGGTGGCCATGGACTCCTTCATCATCTCCACCCACCGCCTGGGCAGGCCGTCCCGCCCTCTCTCGTAGAAGAGAGGGATAACCTCTCCCTCGAGCAGGTCGTAGAGGGCGCTCGCCTCCACCTGGTCCTGCATCTCCGGGGTGTCATAGACCTCCCCCCGCCCCACGGCCCATCCGATCTCGGGATTCCAGGCCTCGTCCCACCAGCCATCCATGACCGACACGTGGAGGGCCCCGTTGAAGGCGGCCTTCATCCCCGAGGTTCCCGACGCCTCCATGGGGCGCCTGGGGAGGTTGAGCCACACGTCCACCCCCTGAACCATACGCCTTGCCGTATCCTGGTCGTAGTTCTCCAGAAAGACAACCTTGCTCCAGAAACGCCTCTCCCTGGCGTAGTGGAGGATTTTCTGGATGATGGATTTTCCCCTGTCGTCCCTGGGATGGGCCTTTCCGGCGAAAATGATCTGGACGGGGCGATCGGGGTCGCCCAGGATCCGGGCCAGGCGGTCCGGGTCCTTGAAGAGAAGGTCCGCGCGCTTGTATTCGGCGAACCGCCTGGCGAAGCCGATCGTAAGGGCTCCCGGGTCCAGGACCTCGGCGAGGCCCGCCACGGTGCTCCTCGAGGCGCCCCGGAGGGCGTAGAACTGCTGGAGCCTCTGACGGGCGAAGCCCACCAGGCGCTCCCGCCTCCTCTCGTGGCTCCTCCAGATCTCCGGGGCGGGGATGCTTCGAATCCGCTGGAACATATTTGGGTCGGGAAGGTCTTCTTTCCACGCCGGGTTCAGGTAGGAGTCGAAGAGGGCCGCCATGTCCTTGCTCACCCAGGTGGGCGGGTGCACTCCGTTGGTCACGTGCCCGATGGGGACGTCGTCCGTGTCCAGGCCCGGCCAGATGTCCTTCCACATCTCGCGGGAGACCTGCCCGTGAAGCCGGCTCACGCCGTTGCGGTGGGCCGAAGTCCTGAGGGCGAGGACGGTCATGCAGAACTGCTCCGACGGATCGGAGGGCCGGATCCGCCCGAGTCCCAGAAACCTCTCCGGCGAAAACCCGATGGATTGGGCGTAATCACCCAGGTATTTCAGGACCAGGTCAGGAGCGAAATAATCGTTCCCCGCGGGGACGGGAGTGTGGGTGGTGAAGACGCTCGTGGCCCGCACGGCCTCCAGGGCGTCTTCGGGCTCCAGGCCGGTCTTCTCCACCAGGCAACGAACTCTTTCCAGGGCGAGGAAGGCGGAATGGCCCTCGTTCATGTGGAAGACGCTGGGTGCCAGGTTCAACGCCTCCATGGCCCGGCATCCCCCGATGCCCAGCAGGATCTCCTGCTTGATCCGGTTCTCCACGTCCCCCCCGTAGAGCTGAAAGCTGATCCGCCTGTCCTCGGGTGAGTTCTGTTCGATGTTGGTGTCCAGGAGGATGAGCCTGTTCCTTCCCAAAGCGGCCTCCCAGACCCGGGCTTGGACCTCCCTCTTCTCCATGGGCACGCTGATCACGACGGGCCCCCTGTTTCCCGGGGAAACCGCCGGGGAAACGGGAATCTTGTGGAAATCCAGGTCCGGATATTCCTCCTGCTGCCACCCGTCGCTGTTCAGGTATTGCTGGAAGTAGCCCTGCTGGTAGAGGATCCCAACCCCCACCACGGGAATCCCCAGATCGCTGGCGGACTTCAGGCAGTCCCCTGCCAGCATTCCCAGGCCGCCCGAGTAGATGGGAAGGCATTCGGTGATGCCGAATTCCATGGAAAAATACGCCACCCAGGGGTGTTCCTTGCCGTCGCCTGGAGGCCCCCCTTCTCTTCCTGTCTGCTGATACCAGCAGTAGAGGCCCTCCAGGTAGCGGGCCTGCTCCTCCAGGATGCGGCGCATGTTCGCCAGGAAGGCCTCGTCCCGGGCGAGATCCTCGAGCCTCTCCTGGGCCGCCTCTCCAAGGAGGCGGATGGGGTTGTGCCCCACCCGTTCCCAAAGATCGGCATCGATCCTCCGGAAAAGGTCGATGGCGTCGTGGTTCCAGCTCCAGAAAAGGTTTTTCGCCAGGGTCTCCAGCACCTCCAACCCCTTGGGGAGCCGGGCGTGGACGACGAAGTGGACTTCCTTTGCCATGGGTGCCTCCGGACCTCCTTGAATAGAAGGACCAAGGTCGCCCTTTTCCCCCCAAGGTTCAACTCCGTTCCCGCGGGTCGTGCACCTTCTCCGGCCCCTCGGCCAGGCTCACGTAGGACCCTTCCCCGATGATCACATGGTCCAGGACCTCGATCCCCAGGAGTTCCCCTCCCTTGCGAAGCCGGTCGGTGAGTTCCAGGTCCTCCCGGGAGGGCCTGGGATCGCCGCTGGGATGGTTGTGGACCAGCACCACCGCCAGGGCCCGGGCGGCGATGGCGGGAAAGAAGACATCCCTCGGGTGGACCAGGGCAGTCCGGGCCGTGCCCAGGCTCACCTGGTGGACCCGAAGGACCCGGTTCTTTCCGTCCAGGCAAAGAAGGAGGAATCGTTCCTGGGGAAATCCAGCCAGGTCCCCCGCCACCAGGCGGTACACGTCCCGGGCGCTGGTAAGCCTGGTCAAATTCCGCCCCCTCTGGCGGTGAAGTCTCCGGGCCAGGGCGAAAATGCCCGCGATCCGGGCGGCCTGGGCCTTTCCCACC
>JALUZX010000184.1 GCA_027011425.1 Planctomycetota bacterium | reverse complement strand
GTAGGGGCCGATCCCCTCGGTGGGGTGGTGGGGGCAATAGAAGTAGCGGTCCACCCGGGCGCCCCGGGCCGCCAGGATGCGGTCCAATTCCCTGTGGATCTCCCCCACCCGTTCTTCCGGGAAGAGCCCTCTTCCCACCCCGGACTGGTTGGAGACCACTACGACGGGAATTTCCTTTCCGTTGAGGAGGGCGATCGCCTCGGCCGAGCCCGGGATGAGGCGGATTTCTTCAGGCGTGGAGAGGAAGTCCACCTCCTCCACGACCACCCCGTCCCGGTCCAGGAAGAAACAAGGTTTCACAGCAGGCTTGCCTTTCCCCCCGAGGGAGGGACCTTATCCCAGGAGGTCCTTTCCGGCCAGGGCGGAGGCCGGGAAGGAAGGGATGAGAGATCTTCTTCCATCTTTTAGAATCCAGGGTCTCTTTTCCAGGAAGCCATCCAAGGGAGGCCCGCAATGAGCGCAGAGAAGAACGGCCCGTTTCGTTTGAACGCCCCTTCCAACCGGCTGGTCGGCTCGGTCCCCAAAGTGGGGATCCGGCCCACCATCGACGGAAGGCGGATGGGGGTGCGCGAGTCCCTGGAGGGGCAGACCATGGAGCTGGCCCGGGCGGCGGCGGCGCTGATCACGGAGAACCTGAAGCATCCAAGCGGACTGCCCGTGGAGTGCGTGATCGCCGACACCTGCATCGGCGGGGCCGCCGAGGCGGCGGCCGCCTCGGAGAAGTTCGCCCGGGAGGGCGTGGGGGTGGCGCTAACTGTGACGCCCGCCTGGTGCTACGGCTCGGAAACCATGGAACTCGACCCTCTCATGCCCCAGGCGGTCTGGGGGTTCAACGGGACCGAGCGCCCCGGCGCGGTCTACCTGGCGGCCGTCCTGGCCGCCCACAACCAGAAAGGGATCCCCGCCTTCGGGATCTACGGAAGGGACGTCCAGGAGGCGGGGGACACGAACATCCCCGGGGACGTGCGGGAAAAGATCCTCCGTTTCACCCGGGCGGGCCTGGCGGCGGCCTACATGCGGGGCAAGTCCTACCTCTCTCTCGGGGCGGTCTCCATGGGCATCGCCGGTTCCATCGTGGACCCGGACTTCTTCGAGCACTACCTGGGCATCCGGGTTGAGAACGTGGATATGACCGAACTGGTCCGCCGGATCGAGGAGGAGATCTACGACAAGGAGGAGTTCCGGAAGGCCCTTTCCTGGGTCAAGGAATACTGCCCGGAAGGGAAGGATTACAATCCGCCGGAAAAGCGCCTCTCCCCCGGGGAGAAGGAAAAGAACTGGGAGACCGTGGTGAAGATGGCGCTCATCGCCAGGGATCTCATGGTCGGGAATCCCAGGCTCGAAGAGCTGGGTTACGGCGAAGAGGCCCTGGGGCACAACGCGATTCTCGGGGGCTTCCAGGGCCAGCGCCACTGGACGGACCATTTCCCCAACGGGGATTTCATGGAGGCGATCCTCAACACCTCCTTCGACTGGAACGGGATCCGGGAGCCTTACGTCTTCGCCACGGAGAACGACTCCCTCAACGGGGCCGTCATGCTCTTCGGCCACCTGCTCACCGGCGCGGCCCAGGTCTTCGCCGACGTCCGGACCTTCTGGAGCCCGGAGGCGGTAAATAGGGTGACGGGATACGAACTCCAGGGAAGGGCCGAGGCGGGCATCATCCACCTCATCAACTCCGGCGCGGCGGCCCTGGACGGCACGGGCCGGCAGAAACGGGACGGCAGACCCGTCATGAAGCCCTGGTGGGAGATCGCGCCGGAAGAGGCCAAGGCCTGCCTGGAGGCCACCAGGTGGTATCCCGCCATCCTCGAGTATTTCCGTGGCGGCGGGTTTTCCTCGGGTTTCCGGACCCTGGGGGGCATGCCCGTGACCATGGCCCGGATCAACATCGTCCACGGCCTGGGACCGGCCCTGCAGATCGCCGAGGGGTGGACCGTGGACCTTCCCGAGGAGGTGGACAAGGTCCTGGAGGAGAGGACCAACCCCACCTGGCCCACCACCTGGTTCGCCCCGAGGCTCACGGGCAAGGGGGCCTTTTCCGGCGTCTACGACGTGATGAACTCCTGGGGCGCCAACCACGGCGCCTTCAGTTACGGCCATATCGGCGGAGACCTCATCACCCTGGCCTCGATCCTACGGATTCCCGTATACATGCACAACGTTCCGAGGGAGAGGATCTTCAGGCCCTCTTTCTGGAACGCCTTCGGAACGGAGGACCTGGAAGGGGCCGACTTCCGGGCCTGCTCCGCCCTGGGCCCGCTCTATTGAGCGGGTTTCCGGGGCCGGAAGCCCATTTCGGGAATTCACCCCGGTGATCGGGCTGCGGCCCGGGGGGCGCTGGCGTCCCCCGGGCGTGTCTCTTTCCATGCGCGGCGGGAGCAAGAAAGGTTTGGACCGGAAGGGGCGGGAGGTGTAAAAAGAGCCACCTTTTGGGATAATTTCTTGGAATAAATATTCAAAGCGAGGCCATCCATGGAACCATACGATCTGGCCGTGGTCGGCGGCGGAGTGGTGGGATGCGCCGTGGCGAGGGAGGCCTCGAAATACGAGCTTTCCTGCGCCCTCCTGGAGGCCAAGGCCGACGTGGGGGCCGGGACCAGCAAGGCGAACACCGCCATCTGGCACACGGGTTTCGACGCCAAGACGGGGACCCTGGAGCAGAGGCTCCTGGCCCGGAGCTACATGCTCCTTCTGGACTACGTTCCGGACCGGGGGATCCCCCACGAGAAGACCGGCGCCGTCCTGATCGCCTGGAACGAGGACCAGCTCGCCTCCCTGGAGGGCATCGTGGAGAAGGCCCACGCCAACGGCGTGGCGGACGTGCGCCTCCTTTCGGTGGAGGAGGTCTACGAGCTGGAGCCCCACGTGAACCGCGACGCCCTTGGGGGCGTGATGGTGCCGGGAGAGTCCATCATCTGCCCTTTTACGGTGCCTTTGTCCTACGCCTACGAGGCCGTGATGAACGGGGCGCGCCTCTACAGGGAGTTTCCTGTCGGGAAGATCGAGGAGGATGGCGGTGTCCACGTTCTCTCCGGGCCGGGCGGCGAGGTGAAAGCCCGGTTCGTGGTCAACGCGGCGGGGCTGAATTCCGACGTGATCGACGGGATGTTCGGCTTCGACCGTTTCCACGTGACTCCCAGGCGTGGGGAACTCATCGTCTTCGACAAGCTCTCCAGGCCCCTTGTGAACCACGTGCTCCTTCCCGTGCCCACGGAGAGGACCAAGGGGGTTCTGGTGAGCCCCACGGTCTTCGGGAACATCATGGTCGGGCCCACGGCGGAGGACCTGGAGGACAAGGAGGCGACCTGCACGAGCAAGGCGGGCCTGGAATACCTCTGGGCCAAGGGGGAAGCCATCGTCTCGAAGCTCATGAAGGAGGAGGTGACCTGCACCTACGCGGGGCTCCGGGCGGCCACGGAGTTCAAGGACTACCAGGTCTTTTCCCACCCGGAGAAACGGTATCTCTGCCTGGGGGGGATCCGGTCCACGGGCCTTTCCGCCTCCCTCGGGATCGCCGAATACGCCATGGAACTCCTGGCCGAGGCGGGGCTTTCCCTGGAGGAGAAGAAGGAGTTCCGGAAGGTCCGGATGCCGTATATCGGCCAGAAGGAGAAGCGGCCCTACCAGTCGGAGGAGAAGATCCGGGAGGACCCGGACTTCGGGCGGGTGGTCTGCCACTGCGAGCGGGTCACCTTGGGCGAGATCCGGCGGGCCCTACGGAGCCCCGTTCCTCCCGGGACCCTGGAGGGCTTGAAGAGGCGGACCCGGTGCATGCAGGGGAGGTGCCAGGGGTTCTACTGTTCCGCCGACGTGGCCCACGTCTTCCAGACGGAAGCCCAAAAAGAAGACCATCCCGGGGAGGCGTCCCATGAATGAACGGAAGACGGACGTGCTCGTCGTCGGGGCCGGGCCGGCCGGGTTGAGCTGCGCCCTGGAGCTGGCCCGGGCCGGCGCCGGGGAAATCCTGGTCCTGGACAGGGAGAAGAAGCCGGGAGGGGTTCCCAGGCTCTGCAAGCACCAGGGCTTCGGGATCAGGGACCTCCACAGGGTCTACAGCGGGCCGGGATACGCGGAGACCCTGTTGAAGAAGGCCCTGGCCGCGGGGGTTCAAGTGCTGGCGGAGACGACCGTCACCGAGTGGGCCGGCGAAAAGAGGGTGTTCGTCACCTCGCCGCGGGGGATCGAGGCCGTTTCCGCGAGAGCCATTCTCCTTGCCACGGGATGCAGGGAACGGCCGAGATCGGCCAGGCTCATCCCCGGTTACCGGCCCCAGGGGATCTTCAACACGGGCTCCCTCCAGGACTTCGTCCACGGTTACGGCAAGAAAGTGGGGACCAGGGCCGTCATCGCCGGGGCGGAGCTGGTGAGCTATTCGGCCATCCACACCCTGGAGAAGGGCGGGTGCCGGGTCCTCCTCATGGCCACCGAGTTCGAGAGGGACCAGGTCTACTTCCCTTACACGCCCTACAAGTGGTGGAGCGCCAGGCTCCACCTGGGGATTCCCCTGGTCACGAACACGAGGATCTCCAACATCTTCGGAAAGGACCGGCTCTCGGCGGTGGAGTTGGAGAACGTGAAGACCGGGGAAACGCGGAGGGTCGATTGCGACACCCTGGTGCTCACGGGGGACTGGATCCCGGACCACGAATTCAGCCGCCTTGGAGGCCTGGAGATCGACCAAGGGACCCTGGGGCCGGCCGTGGACGGTTTCCTTCGGACCTCCAGGGAGGGGGTCTTCGCCGCGGGGAACCTGCTTCGGGGCGCCGAGCCGGGAGACGCGGCCGCCCTGGAGGGCAGGCACGCCGCCTCCTCCATCGCGGCCTACCTGGAAAAGGGGGGATGGCCGAAGGAAAGGGTGAAGGTCCTGGCCAGGGACCCCCTCCTGTGGGTCCTCCCCAACTTCCTGGAGCCCGGAAGCCACGTCCTTCCCAGGGGACGCTTTCTCTTCCGGGTCAAGGAATTCGTCCGGGGGGGAAGGCTCTCCGTGACCCAGGGGGGAAAGGCGCTCTTCGAGAAGCGCTTTTCCTTCCTCGGCCCCAACGATTCCCGGTCCGTCGGGGGATCCTGGGCCCGGGACGTCCGGCCGGGGGAGGCGGTGAGTTTCAGCCTGGAATGAAGGAAGCGGGAATGACGGAAAATCGGAAAGGCCTGGACGAGAAGGAAGCCCGGGAGAGGTTGAAGCGGATCGAGGCCTTCGCCCTGGACCAGGACGGCACCACCTACCTGGAGAACCAGCCTTTCCCATGGACCCTCCAGTTCCTGGATGGGTTGCGGAAGAGAGGAATAAAGTATCTCTTCCTCAGCAACAACTCCTCGAAGAGCACGGCCAAGCACGTGGAAAAGCTGGCCGGCCTCGGGATCGACGTCTCGGAGGACCAGGTCCTCCACTCGGGGCAGGTCACACTGGAGTATCTCAAGACCCTTCCCGGCCGGGAGAAGATCTACCTCATGGCCGTTCCGGAAGTGGAGGAAGAATACAGGGCCGCCGGGTTCGACGTGGACGCGGAGGACCCGAACTACGTGGTCCTGGCCTACGACTTGACCTTCACCTTCGAGAAGCTGGAGAAGGCCTGCCGTTATGTCCGGCGGGGGGTTCCTTTTTTCGCCACCCACCACGACGCCACCTGGATGATCGGCCCCGGCGAATTCCTACCCGACGTGGGGGCCCTGGCCGCGGCGGTCACAGCCGCCACGGGGGTGGAGGCGGAGTTCCTGGGAAAACCGAGTGGGGTGACGGTGGAGGCCCTTCTCCGGCGGCTGGGAGTGGAAAAGGACAGGGTCGCCCTGGTGGGGGACCGGTTGGACACGGATATCCGCATGGGGTGGGACCAGGGGATCCTGACCTTTCTTGTGCTCAGCGGAAAGACCAAGGCCGAGGAGGTGGAGGGGTCCCCCTGGAAGCCCACCTTCGTCGTGGAGAGAACCGTCGATATCCTGGATTACCTGGAGTGACCATGGAGGAAACCGTCGAATCCGAAGCAACGGCTCTGGAGGGCAAGGACCCGGAGCTGGATTCCAAGTATCGGTATTGGCGGATGGCCGCCTGGTTCGGGACTTGGCTCGCCTACGCCGGGCTCTACCTGGGAAGAAAAGCGATATCCGTCGCCCCGCCGGAAATGATGAAGGAGTTCGGATGGCAGGCCGACAAGGCCCCCTTCATGATCGCTGGGTATTTATGGGCCTACGCTCTTGGACAGTTCGTCAACGGGGTCCTGGGGGACAAGCTGGGGTCCCGGGTGATGCTGGCCTTGGGATTCTGCGTCACCATCGCGATGAACTTTCTCTTCGGGTTCTCCAGCACCTTCCTTTTGTTTTTCTTCCTCTGGACTTTGAACGGTTACGCCCAATCCGTGGGGTGGCCCTCGGTCATCAAGGTCCTCTCCAACTGGTTCAGCGTGCGGGAGAGGGGGAAGGTCATGGGGCCCTGGGGGACCTGCTACACCGTGGGGGACTTCGTCGCCACAGTCGTGGCCTCCTTCATCATCGGCCACGCGGCGGTGCACACCGTGGTTCGGGGGGGGGAGAGCGTGGCCTACAAGGACTGGCGGTGGGCCTTCTGGACCGTCGCGGGCCTCATGGTGGTGGTCGCCGTGGTCGCCTTGATCCTCATCCGGAACAAGCCCGAGGACAAAGGCCTTCCCTCCATCGCCCGGTATCACGGGCTCAAAGAGGAAAAGGGCGCTTCCGAGAAAGTGGATCTCCTGAAGAACGCCAAGGAGGTCCTGACCCAGGTTCCCATCTGGATTCTCGGGATCACCTACTTCGGGATCAAGTATATACGTTACTCCTTCCTCTACCTTATCACCACCTACCTGGCGACGCAGAAGCATTTTTCCACGGAGAACGCGGGATACATTTCCACCCTCTTCACCCTGGCGGGGGTGGCTGGGACCATCGTGGGCAGTTACCTTTCGGACAAGGCCTTTTCTTCCCGGAGGGCGCCGATTACGGTGATCATGCTTCTGGGGCTTTGCGCCTCCCTCTTCTTTTTCTGGAAGACTTCGGGTTGGGGCATCCCCGTGGCTTTGGGGCTGGTGGGGTTCTTCGCCATGGGCCCGGATTTTCTCGTCTCCGCCGTGGCGGTGATGGATTACGGATCGCGGAAGGGAGCGGGGACGGCGGCGGGGTTTGTGAACGGTTTGGGATCCTTCGGGCCGGCCGTCATGGCGACGGCCAGTGGTTTCCAGTTGAAGGGGGGGGACTGGAGTTCGTTCTTCCTGACCCTCATCGTCCTGTCCATCCTGTGCGCCCTTCTCATGTCCACCCTCTGGACGAGCGTGGGCAAGAACTAGCGAGGGGGGGGCATGCAATTTGGGAATCGTTTCCCAAAATGTAAGCCATGCTTCCCCGGATCCACAAAGGGCAGGTCAAGAAGAAACTGTCCCTGTTACCCGCGGTCACTCTTCTAGGGCCCAGGCAATGCGGAAAGACCACCCTGGCCCGCTCCCTGGGAGGAACCTACTTCGACCTGGAGAACGAGGGGGACGCCCTCCGCCTGGACGCGGAGTGGAAGAGGCACGTCTCCGGGAAGAAGCTCCTCGTCCTGGACGAGGCCCAGAACGCTCCCTGGGTCTTCCGGCGCCTGCGGGGGGCCGTCGACGCCCAGAGAAAGAGAAAGGAACGGTTTCTCCTGTTGGGGTCCGTGTCCCCTCATTTGATGCGGGAGATTTCGGAGACCCTGGCCGGGCGGATGGGTCTTGTCCGGATGTCCCCTTTTCTCCTTCCCGAGGTGGGCCCCCGCCGGCTGGACGACTTGTGGTTCTACGGGGGGTATCCGGATGGGGGAATCCTGGACCCGGCCATGTTTCCTCACTGGCAGGAGGACTACCTGGAGATCATGTCCACCCGGGATCTTCCCAACTGGGGCCTGCCCGCGAAGCCCGGGACGACTCGGCGTTTGCTTCGAATGCTCTGCGCCCTTCACGGCCGGCAGTTCAACGCGTCCCAGGTGGGGGCGGCTCTCGGCTTGGACCACAAGACCGTTTTCAGTTACTTGGACTACCTGGAGGGGGCTTTCCTGGTTCGGCGGTTGGCTCCCTTCTCCGCCAACCTGCGAAAACGCCTGGTCAAGAGGCCCAGGTTCTACTGGCGGGACAGCGGATTGCTTCACGCGCTCATGGGGGTCTCTTCCCTGGAGGCTCTCTACGACCAGCCATGGGTTGGGGCGAGTTGGGAGGGGTTCGTCCTGGAGCAGACCCTTTCCACCCTGGAGGCCCTGGGAAGGAGGCCAGAGCCCTTCTTCTTCCGGACCGCAGGGGGTGAGGAACTGGACCTGGTCCTGGATTGGGGAGGGGAGCGTTGGGCCTTGGAGATCAAGCTCACCTCCAGTCCCTCGCCCGAGATGGCTGCCAGGCTCCGGAAGACGGCCGACCTGATCGGAGCTTCACGGAGGATCCTGGTCTGCAGGACCTCCCGGAAGATCGAGTCGAAGGACTTGCTGGTCACGGGCCTTTCCGGGTGGCTCAAGTCTCTCAGGGCGTCTTGACGGGAAGCACCGCCAGGGAAGGGGACGGGCCGACCATGGCGCATTCTCCCTTGGCGTGTTGACTGGCAAGAAGGGAGGATGGAAGATCCGCAGTCCAATCGTTTTTTCCCCGAGGCGGCCGCTGACAAGAACAGGAGTCACCCGTGGCAGGTAAGATGCGAAAGATGCCCAGGCCCGCCGATCCCAACATTGAGACGGTCCTGGACGAGTTTTTAGAGGAGCAGGAGAGAAGGCTCAAGCCCAGGACCTTCAGGAATTACGAAGATACAGTCAGCCTTCTCAAGGATTACCTCAATGGTTACGCCTACGAGAGCCTTTCGGAATCGGAGCATGCTTTCTTCGAAAAGAAGTATGAAGAAATCGGAGAAGAGGCGTTTTGCGAAATTTTCGGCCCGGAAAAGATCGCCGAGGAACTTTCCCCCTTCCTCGACGACTTCATGCTCCGGAAAGTGGCGGCCGGGGAGTCTTTCTTCAAGGCCGCCGGCACGGTATGCAGAAAGTTGTTGAAATGGCTTGAGAAGAAAGGCTACGTCAGGGAGGAAGACGCGGCGGATTTCAAGGATCGCGTGTCCGGCGCCGCCAGGGACGTCCCCCGGGCCGAGAAGGCTTCCCAGATTCTCTATGAATATTCGATGATGATGTCTTTCGGCCTGGAAAACGTGAACCCCAAGAACATCCGAATGATGGATTATTACATGATTTACAGGGTGGAGCCCGGCAGGCTGTGGCTCGCCCCCCCCGTGGCCGGTGAAAAAATGATCGGTCCCGTGGAGGTTCCCGAGGAAGTCACCGATCTGGTCGAGGAGGGCTGGACCCTTTCCTGCACCCTGGCCCGGAAAGGCAGGCGCTGGTTGATCGTCGAGACGGGCAACGTCTATCCCCTTTGAGGAAGGAGGGCGGCTTCCGGAGGACGGTCCTCGCCGGGGCGTCCGGCGGCGCCCTCCGGCGTCGCCTATGGGGCCGCGGCGGCGAAGTATTGGCCTCCCAGGGGGAAGCGGGAGAGGCAGGGCTCTAGAAAGAGGAGGAAGCGAAGCGCCCCGGGCACGAAGAGGGTGAACCGGATCCGGACCTGGCTAAAACCGGCTTCTTTGAGGAGGGCCTTGGTGTATCTGGGAGAGAGGAGGCTTACCCCCTCGTCCATGGGACAGCGGGCCACGGCCTTGCGGGTGAGGGGATTCCAGGGATTGTGCTCGAAGAGAAAGAGGTAGCCCCCTGGGGAGAGGGTGCCCCGGAGAAGTTCCAGGATCCCCCTCCTGGCGCCGGGCGCCACGTGGTGGAAGACGTTGGCGGCGAAGACGACGTCGAAGGGACCGGGGAAGGGAAGGACGCCTTTTTCGATGACGCCGTATTCGACCCTCTCCACCTCCCGGTTCCTGCGCCGGGCCGCCTCCACGCTTTCTTTGGAGACGTCGGCGGCGAAGATCCGGGCCCGGGGGAAGTATTTGCGGACCCAGGGTTCGCTCAGGCCGGGCCCGCAACCGAAAACGAGGAAGGTCTCCGGCTCCAGGGGGGGGCGGAGCCTCCCCAGAAAGCGGCGGACCTCCCTCGGCTTGTATCCCTGGAAATAGGAGGGAGGGAAACCCGTGCCCCGGACGGTCTCTTCCAGGATCTCCTCGTATTCGCCGGCGATGGAATCGAAGAGGGCCGCCGGATCCTGGGGGTTCCGTCCGGGGACAGGGTCCATGGAAGGCGGATCAGACCAGGTTTTCCGGGTTGAGGCCTTCCAGCTCGGGAAGGACGAAGCGGCCGTCCTTGCGGATCAGCTTGCCGTCGAAGTAGATCTCGCCGCCTCCGTATTCTGGGGTCTGGATGCAGACCATGTCCCAGTGGACCTGGGAGCGGTTGCCGTTGTCCGCCTCGTCGTAGGCCTGGCCCGGGGTGAAGTGGAAGGAGCCCTGGATCTTCTCGTCGAAGAGGATGTCCTTCATGGGCTTCTTGATGTAGGGGTTGAGGCCCAGGGCGAATTCCCCCACGTAGCGGGCGCCCTCGTCGGAATCCAGGATCTGGTTGATCTTTTCCGTGTCCGAGGCAGCGGCTTCCACGATCTTGCCGTCCTTGAAGGTGAGCTTGATGTCCGAGAAGACCGTGCCCCGGTAAAGGGTCTCGGCGGTGTAGAAGATGGTGCCGTTGACGCTGTCCTTCACGGGGGCCGTGTAGACCTCGCCGTCGGGGATGTTCCTGAGCCCCGAGCACTTGATGGCGGGAATTCCCTTGATGGAGAAAGTGAGATCCGTGCCGGGACCGGTGATGTGGACCTGGTCGGTCTCGTTCATGAGCTTCACCAGGGGATCCATGGCCTTGTCCATGCGGGCGTAATCGAGGCAGCACACGTCGAAGTAGAAGTCCTCGAATTCGTCGGTGGGCATACCCGCCGCCTGGGCCATGGAGGGGTGGGGCCAGCGGAGGACCACCCACTTGGTCCTGGGGACGCGGACCTCGATGTGGACGGGCTTCCACCAGTGCTTCTCGTAGAGGTCCATCTTCTCCGAGGGGATTCCGGAGAGTTCGGCGATGTTGTGGCTCCCACGGAGCGCGATGTAGGCCTGCACGCCTTCCATGCGTTTCTTTTCCACTTCCCCGATGAACTTCATCCCCTCTTCGGTGGCGTTGCGGTAGAGGTCCCGGAGCACGGCGGTCTGCTTGATCGTGACCAGGGGGATGCCGCCCTTTTCCACGACGGCCTCGATCAGGGCCGAGACCGCCTCGGGTGGGATGTCGATGGCCTCGATCAGGAGCTTTTCGCCCTTTTGCAGGTCGCAGGAATAGCCCACCAGGTTGTGGGCCAGGGTGTCCATCCTCGGGTCTTTCATGGGAGCCTCCTGGCGTTTTTTCCGTTTCGTCTCCTCCACTTTCCCGGGCCCGAAAGGGTAACCTGGGCCCTTCCCCGGGTCCACGCCGGCCGGGACCGGGAAAGGGCGGGTCCCGGGGGGACGTTGGGAGGAAGAGGACCTGGTTTTCATCAAGGGAAAACGACTATGACTCTCGAGAAAGGCCCTATCGAAGCCGTCCTGGAAAAGGCCGCCGCCCAGGGCAGGGAGATCCTCCTGGAGCACGAGGTCTACGCCCTCCTCTCCCATGCCGGGCTGGAAGTTCCCGCCCACGCCTTCTTCTCCCGCCCCGAAGAAGTGACGGACCGGGCCCTGGCGGACCTCCCGGGAACCCATGTGG
>JALUZX010000183.1 GCA_027011425.1 Planctomycetota bacterium | reverse complement strand
GGGGAAGTGACCGCCCTTTCCGTTGCCCGGGGGGGCCGGGAGGGCTAAAGTCCAGGTGGATCCACTCCTATTTTGAAGGAAGGTGCTGTATGTCCAGGTTCGGCGCCCTTTTGGTTGCGATGTTTCTTCTCTTCCCGGCGGCCGCTCCCAGGGCCCAGAGGTTCCGGCAGGCGTTCAACGACGCCGCCTCCCTGGGCGACCGGGATGCCTTGACCAGGCTGATCACCAAGAAGCCCAACGAGGCCCTGTTCTATGCCCGGACCATGCTGGAGACCTTGGCCGCCAATCCCGACGACAAGACCACCAGGGACCGGTTCGACCTCATGAAGGAGGTCTTCGGGAAGGCCTTCAAGACCACCTTCCTGGAACACTTGGAGAAGTTCTACACCGAGGGAGGGGCGGAAGCAGTTTCCCGCTTCAAGGAACTCATCGTGAAATACAACGCCGCCCTGGGGAGGATCCGGGCCTTCCGGAGCGGAAAGGCCGACGCCTGGGGGGAGGCCTATTCGGCTTTATCCCAGCTCGCCAAGGATTTCCAGGACCTGGGGGAACTCTTCTACGCGTCCCAATGTTATTACAATATGTGGTTTCTCCAGACCCAGAATCCCAAGGGCGTCGACAACGAGAAGGTTTTCGAGATCCTCGGCAAGTTCGTCAAGCTGCGGAAGGCCTGGGACTTCAGGTTCGACCAGGCCTGGTCCGGCGGATGGAGGCGATACCGGTCGCTGAAGGCCCTGAAGGACCAGGGGAAGAGTCTCAAGGGGGCGGGCCCGAAGGCGGGCGAGAAGAGTGCTTCGGCCCCGGAACTCCGCTACGCGCCGGGTTCCAAGTGGAAGCGGATCAAGGGAAAATTCAAGGCCTGGAAGCATTTCGACCAGGGAGTGAGTTCGATTACCGCAGCCAGCCCGATCCTTTGGAGATACGTGGTCATCCAGGGGCTCTTCAAGCCGGGCTCCGAGCTGGGGATAGGAAAGTTCTACGGCTTCGAGCCGGAGATTCATCTTCTCCGTATAAAGCCCAGCGACTACTACATGGACACGAACCTGGACGGAAAGCCCGACACGCGCCGCATAAAAATCGGCGGCAAGCCCAGGCTCTGCACCTTTCCCCTGAACTTGGGCGGGGAAAAGACCAAGGGGGCGCTTTTCTTCTGGGTCGGCGGTAGCCAGGAGAATTTCGCAGGGATTCCCGTCAACCTGGCGCCCACGGCGGGACCCCATCCCAGGGCGACGATCTACTACCGGGGGGCCTCGGCCCTCGAGGTGGACTGCCAGGGCGAGAAGCTTCTTTTCCTCGATGAGAACGCCTCGGGCGCCTTCGGCGACCCTCCCGTGGGATTCTCCATGCCCCGGCACAAGCCCTACCAGGTGTTGACCACCGATTCCATGGTGCTTCCCGGCTCCAAGGATGTGGTGCCCTTCTCGGACTTCATCCAGCTCAAGGACGGGTTCTACAAGTTCAAGTTCTCCGGGATGACCGCCAAGCTCCGCAAGCTGGACATGTCCGCCGTGCCCCTGGGGACGTTGAAACTCGACTTCAAGGGGCCCCGGTCCGCCAGGCCCACCCACTTCATCGTGGGCGAGGCCACCATCTTTTCCGGGGCCGTCTTCGATCTCGCCGCCAATCCCAAGGGGGTGAGCGTGCCGGCGGGAAGATACAAGGTCATCGGCGGGTTGATCCTGAAGGGCAAGGGCGCCCGGGCCAAGGAGGTCTGTATCGCCGCCGGGAAATCGCCGGTCTACGAGGTCAAGCCCGGCAAGGAGACGGTCGTCAAGTGCGGGTCGCCGTATAAGCTGGACTTCAGCTACATGTCCATGGGCCGGAGCCTTCGGGTGGACGGGCTCTCCGTCAAGGTCTTCGGAAGGGGCGGCGAAGTCTACCTGGACATCTGGGAAGGGACGCCCCAGCCGTTTGTGTTCGTGCGCAAGGGCGACAGGGGGAACGGAAAGAAGGTGGGGCGCATGAAGCTCGCCAAGGGGGCGTCGGAACTCAACCTCTACATGCGCAACAAGCGTTCCCAGGTCAAACGGTTCAGCCTGGCCGACGCCATTTTCGCTCCCATGGATCTCACCGTGACCAAGCCTTACAAGGGGATCGTTCACGTCCGGCTGATCGAACCCAGGAACAAGTACTTCGGAAAACTGGTCTCCGACTGGAAATAGGGGGGAGCGTGCTGGATATCCGGCTTTTCAGGGAGGATCCCGAAAGGATCAAGGCGGGCGCCCGCAAGAAGAGGTTCCCCAGGGACGGGGAGGTGGACAGGATCGTCGCCCTGGACGGGGAGATCCGGTCGATCCTTCCCGGGCTGGAGGGGCTCAGGGCCGAGCAGAAGCGGGCGGGAAAGGCCATGGGGAAGGCTTCTCCGGAGGAAAGGGCCGTCCTCCTGGAAAAACAAAAAGACTTGAAAGCCCGGATCAAGGCGCTGGAAGCGAAAAAAAAATCCCTCGAGGAGGAACTCGAGTCCCTCCTGTTCTTGATCCCCAATCCTCCCGATCCGGACGTGCCCGAGGGGGAGGACGAGGCGGACAACGTGGAGGTCCGCAGGTGGGGGAAGCCTCCTTCCTTTTCCTTTGAACCCAAAGATCACGTGGAATTGGGCGAGATGCACGGGCTTGTGGATTTCCAGAGGGCCGGGAAGATCGCGGGCTCCCGGAACTACTTCCTCAAGGGCAAGGCGGTGCTCCTGGAGGAGGCGATCCTGCGGTTCGCCCTGGACCACATGGTGAAGAAGGGGTTCACGCCTCTCGTCGTGCCCCTGCTGGTCCGGGACGAGGCCATGCGGGGAACAGGTTATTACCCGGGCGGCGAGGAGCAGGCCTACCGGGTGGAGAAGGACGGGCTCTCGCTGGTGGGGACCGCCGAGGTGCCGCTCACGGCCTACCACGGGGGGGAGATCCTCGCGGAAGAGGACCTGCCCGTCCGGCTCGTGGCCCGGAGCTACTGTTTCCGGCGGGAGGCCGGCACCTACGGCAAGGATACCCGCGGCCTCTACAGGGTGCACCAGTTCCAGAAGGTGGAGCAGGTCATCGTGGACGTGGCCGACGTGGAGCGCTCCAAGGCCCACCAGGAGGAGATCCTCAAAAACGCCGAGGAGGTCCTCCAGGCCCTGGGAATGCCCTACCGGGTGGTGGACGTCTGCGGGGGGGAACTCGGGATGGGCCAGGTTCGGAAGTACGATCTGGAGACGTGGATGCCCTCCCGCGGGAATTACGGGGAGACCCACTCGGCCTCCCGGTTCCACGAGTTCCAGGCCCGGCGGCTGAATCTCCGCTACAGGGACAGGGAAGGGAAGGTCCGCTTCTGCCACACCCTCAACAACACCGTCGTGGCCAGCCCCAGGATCCTGATCCCCCTTCTGGAGAACCTCCAAAGGGAGGACGGCTCCATCCCCGTCCCCGAGTGCCTCCACCCCTACCTGGACTTCACGGAGATCCCTTGAATGGAGGCCGCCGCCCCCGCGGTTACGTGGCGGCCTC
>JALUZX010000182.1 GCA_027011425.1 Planctomycetota bacterium | reverse complement strand
TCCCGGAGAAACTCTCCCGCTTCGGGGAGGTGACGGACGATGTGGGCAGGCTTTCCGAGGCGGACGTGGCCCTTGTGCGCTCCAAGACCAAGTGCACCGCCCAGTGGATGGAGCAGGCCCCCAACCTGAAGCTCATCGTCCGGGGCGGGGTGGGGCTGGACAACATCGACCTGGAGGCGGCCAAGGCCCGGGGGATCGAGGTGAGGAACACCCCCGAGGCCTCAAGCGTGGCCGTGGCCGAACTGGCCGTGACCCTCCTTCTGGCCCTGGCCAACCCGATCATCCAGGGGCACCTGGGGATGAAGAATGGCAAGTGGCTGAAAAAGGAACTCAAGCGGAAGGAACTCCACGGAAAGACCCTGGGGCTTTTGGGCATCGGGAGGATCGGAAACGAGACGGCCCGCCGGGCGGCGGCCTTCGGCATGGAGATCGTGGCCTACGATCCCTACGTGAAAAGCCACGACCTTGCGCGCCTGGTGAGCCTGGAGGAGATGGTCTCCGGAAGCGACTTCATCTCCCTCCACGTGCCCTTGACGGACCGGACCCGGGGAATGGTGAACCGGGACCTGATCTCCCGGATGAAGGACGGCGCCGGGATCGTCAATACATGCCGGGGAGGGATCATCGACGAGGAGGCCGTGGCGGAGGCCTTGGAGTCCGGAAAGATCGGGGGATACGCCACGGATGTCTGGCTCAGCGATCCCCCCGATCCCTCCTCTCCCATCCTGAAGGCCCCCAACACGGTCCTGCTTCCCCACATCGGGGCCTCGACGGCGGAAAACCTTCTGCGGATCGGGGAGATCATCGAAAGGATCCTGGAGGAATTCCCGGGGAAATAACGGAGGAAAGAAAAGCATGAGCGGCGTTCACAACTTCAACCCCGGCCCGGCGGTCCTCCCTGCGGAGGTGCTTGGGGAGGTCCGGGAAGAGATGTTCGATTTCAAGGGGACGGGAATCTCCATTCTGGAAACCAGCCACAGGAGCAAGGAATACCAGGAGGTCAACGACAGGGCCCGCTCCCTGCTCCTGGAGCTTCTGGGGCTGGGGGACGAATACGAGGCCATGTTCCTCCAGGGGGGCGCGAGCCTCCAGTTCGTCCAGGTTCCCATGAACCTCCTCGGGCCGGGAGAGACGGCGGACTACGTGGTCACCGGCGCCTGGTCGGCCAAGGCCCTCAAGGAGGCGAAGCTGAGGGGGAAGGTCAACGTGGCGGCCGACACAAAGACGGACCGGGGATATACCCGGATTCCCCGCCCCGAAGAGTTGAAGCTCACTCCCGGTGCGGCCTACGTCCACGTCACCTCCAACAACACGATCAGCGGCACCCAGTGGCACGAGCTGCCGGACACCCAGGGAGTCCCGCTGGTGGTGGACGCTTCCAGCGACTGCCTCTGGAAACCCCACGACTACAGCAACCTGGGCCTTCTCTACGCGGGAGCCCAGAAAAACCTGGGCCCGGCGGGGGCGACGGCCGTGGTGATCCGCAAGGACCTCCTGGATAAGTGCGGCGGGGACGTTCCGATCATCCTTCGTTACAAGACCCAGGCGGAAAAGGGCGGCCTCTACAATACGCCATCCTGTTTCGCCGTCTACGTGATCATGAAGGTCCTGGAGTGGGTGAAGGCCCGGGGCGGGGCGGAGGCCATGGAGAGGCGCAACCGGGAGAAGGCGGAGCTGGTCTACGGGGTGATCGACAAGTTTCCCCGGGTCTACAGCTCCCCCGTGGAAAGGGAGAGCCGTTCCTGCATGAACGTGGTCTGGCATCTGCCTTCCCCGGAGAAGGAGGCGGCCTTCCTGGAGGGGGCGGCCCGGCGGGGGATGATCGGCCTGAAGGGACACCGCTCCGTGGGCGGATGCAGGGCGAGCCTCTACAACTCCCTGCCCGTCGAGTCGGCCCGTGCCCTGGCCGAATACATGGAAGAATTCGCCGCCTCGTAGGGGCGGCTGGAGCGGTTGTCACCGTAAGGCGACTTTCCTTTTTTCGTGAAGAGTCCGCCGGAGCCTGCGTCGCTTTAGCGACGCAGGCGAACGCCGGACATGGATGGATCCTGAAGTTCCGGAAGGATCCGGAAGGCAAGGATCCATCGTGCACGACCTTCGGGAGGTCGCTTCGCTCCCTCCCTCGGGCGTGCTCTTCACGGGATTTGGGGGGATTCCTGGGGCACGACCTTGGGATGTCCGCCCCTTCGGGTGTGTCTGGCATCCCTTAGGGACGGTCAGACGGAATCCAGGCCGGGGAGGTGGAAGGGGACCAGGGGGCCGGGCGCGCGGAACCGGTCCGCCAGGGGGCCCAGGCTTCGGGCGAAACGCTCCACCGCTTCCGGGTCCAGGATTTTCCCCAGGCCCAGGGCGCCTTCCGAGGGGAAGATGCCTTTGCCCGCCAGCAGGGTTCCCAGGCTCTCCTCCAGGGGGGAGAGAATCAGGGGGACCGGCTCGGCCGATCGGGCCAGGATTCCGCCGAGTAGTTGTTCCAGGGCCCGGGGCTCTCCGCCGCATTCGTGGATCACTCCCTGGAAGTCCCGTCCTTTCCCCATGCATGCGTAGGCCTCGATTTCCCCCGAGGAGCCCTTTGCCAGGTAGGTGGATGTCCTGGGGATGGAAAGGAGGGTCTTCATCTCACCGGGGGATCGCTCCACACGGATGGATTTTTTTAGATACAGAGAATAGACCTGGGAAGCGTAGGTTTCGGAATAGGGGATGGGCTCTGGATACTCCCCGGGGAAACCTTCCTTCCCGAGAAGGAAGATCCATTCCCTCCCGATCCTCTCGAACCCGAGCCCCCGGTAGAAATGCTCAAGCTCGGACCAGAGAAGAACGAGGGCGCAGTGCTTGTCCGCGGCGGACCGGACTGCCCAGTGCACCACTTCCGAGGCGAGCCCCGCCCCGCGGGCTTCGGGAGCCGTGGCCACGCAGGAGATCATTCCGATCCTGAGGCGGGCCGGACCGCTCACGACATGGCGCACCAGGAGAGCCGCGTGGGAGAGGGGCTGTCCTTCCTCTTCCTCCACGATGTAGTGGCGGACCGCCGGGTGATCCCGGAAAAGAAGGGGATATTCGGAGGAGAGGGAGATCTCCTCCCCCGGGGCGAACCATCTCCCAACAGTCTCCGCCAAAGACTCGAGTCTTTCGGGAGGGCATGCGTGGATCCGGCTTAGGGCGCGAAGGGTTTCCATTCAGTTCCCTCCTTCCCCGCCGGGCGGGCTTTGGCCGTAGGGCCCTTTTCCCCTCGCCCGCCAGGCCGCCTCCAGGTCCTTGCGGATCTCCATGGCCTTGCGGAAGGTCCGTTCCGCTTCTTCCAGCTTTCCCAGAAGGGCCGCCGGGTCGAGGGCCTTCTCTTTTTTCTCCCCCGCGAGCTTTCCCGCCTTGGCCGACTCCTCCAGGCTCCGGAGTTTTTCCAGGAGGCGGGAGAACTCCCCTTTTGCGGTGCCTGGGGAAGGGGTGGAGCGCCCCTTGGGGTCCACCCTTGGGGCGCTCCC
>JALUZX010000181.1 GCA_027011425.1 Planctomycetota bacterium | reverse complement strand
TCCTGCACAGGAGCCATGTCCTCAACATCAAGGGCCGGAGCTACCGGCTGAGGGACCTGGAGCACCTGGTGGACCAGAGGTGAGAGAGACGAAAAAAGAGAAAGGAGGTGATAGGGGTTTGTTAGGGTATGGCCCCCCCATGGGGGGGCCAGTAGGCCCCTTGGGAGTCGTAAAAGAAGGTGTCGTCTTATCTCGTAAAAGTAGGTGTCGTTTGAAAAGGATCCGCCTCCCCAGCACCCGTCCTCCCTCGAAACGCCACTTGGCAAGGGTGAAAGAAGAAGATCCGCCGGGTTCCTTCAGGTGGGTCTCCATGAGTTTCCCCGCGTTGTCGGGAAGGAAGGTCATCACGAAACCGCTGGCCGTGGTCAGCGACCTCCTAAAGGAGGGGTCCTTGCTCGACTGACTCATGTCCCAGCCGCTTTTCACCGTCACCGGACCGGCGGCGTCGGCCCACTGGAAGCCCTCCTGTTCCAGCCTCCCGAGGGTGTCCCAGGAGGCCGTGGCCAGGACCAGGTTGGGGGCGTTGGGGTCGTTGAAGCTGGACCAACGTGTCCGGGCGGAGTTCACCCGGCCGAAGTCGTCATACCCCCACTCCTCCCGGGTCGTCATGGCCGAGAGGTGGCTCCAGTTGGAGTCCACATACCGGGCCTTGGGGCGGAGTTCGGTGGCGTCGTATTCGATCTTCACGTGGGCCCCGTTCCCGTCGGTCCAGCCCAGGAGCCTGCCCTCGGAGTCATACTCGTAGAGCCACCGGAAGGCACCCTCCAGGACCTGTATCCCACCGTGCCTTCACCATGGAGCGCCAGGAGCGGAAGGCCCGGATGCAGAAACTTCGCGAAAAGATCCGCAAGCAGAACATCTTCTGGTGGGTCGACTCCTTCCTCCAGGCCGCCCTCTCCCGCCAGCTCGTGGACTTCCCCCCCCTGGAAGACTACGTCCCCCTGTTCCGCCTGGAGGAAGAAGAAGAGACCCGGGAGTTCCATCGCGGAGCCCAGGCATGACCCAGGCTCCGCGAAGAAAGCAGAACGGACCACCAAAAGCGGCAACTTCCACGAGAAAGAGGGCAATAGAAACTACCTGGGCCCTGGATCCACAAATTTATCGTAACAATATCCACAAAGCCAACCACCTTTTGATCTATAGCAAATGTCTTTTCCAGATATAGTCAAACCACACACCATGCAGTGCCCATGCCCTTCGGCCGCTTTCCAATGAGTTTTTATCCAAGAATAACTTCTCGCCTCAGAAACATTTTCCTCAAAAAAAGATCGCTCGATCTTTGCACCATTTACCATTATCCACTTACCCTTCATTTTATTTCAACCTCCCTTCAAAGGAACTTTTCGATCACGAAAAGAGCCCCGCCTCCGTATATCTACGTGCGGCGCGCCATGGGCAGGGTCAGTGTGAACATTGTAAGACCTTTTGCTTCTAGGATTATAATAGGTTTTTGCTTTAGGGCGGGAACTCCTTGGTCGCCCAAATTTTTTCTCTAAAGCAGACCGGGCCCCCCTTGGCCTTTTTCTCCCAAAAAATTTAGAAGGTGTTATGAGCCCCTTCCCCTTATTAGTTGTTTTTCCACAAGCTCTCCCTCGCCTAATTATTTTTTTAAAGGTTTTCCTTCCTCTCTTAAAAATCCCTTTTAGGCCCTTCAAAAATCGACCAAACCCTTTTGCCGCCTTTGCAGCCCCGGCCCCCTGGCTCGCACCTGGTGCCTCTGTCGCGGCCGCTGCAGAAAGAGCCAATCCAACAGGATCACCCTCAAGGGCGCTAATCCCCATACTTATTGTATCAGCAATATCCCCGATTACGGGCACCTCCCCCGCCAAACTCAGAATGCCATGGGTTAGGCCCAATAACATTCCCCCAACCCCAACGGAAGTATCTACCGGTTCATTATGTTGGCCACTTACTGATCCCCCATAAACCTTCCCCATCAATTCTGCTTCCAAGGCATTAATTTCATCTTGAAGTTTAATGCCTTCCTCTACTACCCTCAAATATTCAGGAAAATGCTCTTCCCCATAATTCTCCAAGAACGAACTGGGCGAAAGAATAATTAACCCATTCGGGAGCCTCAGATATGACATGCCAGAACAACCACCAAATGGGGGAAAGCTTGGTGGTTGAGGATCCACATTGGCAGGATCCCACATGATTCCGCTGTAATCCGGAGGATTCAGGGCGTCCCAAAAATCCCTTGCCATTTGGACGGGGGGCGGAAGGGGAGGATTCAGGTTGTAGTAGTCGGGAGCCAAGTATAGCCCGAAGGGGTCCATGCCCTGGTTCGGCATGGAGGCGACGTAGGCGTAGCCGTTGCCCCAGTTGGAGGCGTCTGTCCAGTTGCCGATGGGGTCCTGGGTGAGGAAGCGTCCGATGGAGGGGGCGTAGTACCGGTAGCGGTAGTAGACGAGGCCCGACTCGTCGTCGTGGACACGGCCGGTGTAGCCGTAGTCGTTCTCGATGATCGTCTTGTTCCGGGGCGTCCAGTCGGGGGCGTATACTCTCCTATGGCCGTAGGGGTCGTAGTCGTAGCGCTCCACTACCTGGCCGGCGTCGTTCACCACCGCCCGGATGTGCCCGAGAGACCCCTGCAGGAAGGTATACCTGGTCCATGTGCCCGGGTTCCCCGGCGTGCCCGGCGTGTAGACCGCATAGCCCAGGTGCTCGTCGATCCCCCTCCCGTCGAAGAAGGTCCTGTGGGGCTCGAAGTTGGCGTTGTCCGAGCTGGCATACTCGTCGGTCCGCCTCCACCCGTCCCAGGCATACCACCAGGAGCCGGTGTCGACCGACTTCAGCACACGCCTCCCATAGGGGTCATAGCCATAGTAGGCCACCGGCACGAGTTCGGCCGGGGCGGAGAGGCTCTTTTGCTTGGGCACTCCCTTGTGCAGGATGTCCCAGCCCTTGTATTTGGAGCGGGCCGCCGCAAGGAGAAAGGCGATGTCCTTCTGGGTCAGATTCGGCGGGGCCGCCGACTTCGCCTGGGGGGAGACCACGTATTCCCACACCTCGCAGAGCCGGTCCAGGTAGTCGTACACATAGACATACTGCCCGTCGAAGGTGAGGTTGCCGTTGCTGTCGTACGTGAGGGCCGTCTGCCCCACCTGGTCGTACCGGTTGGAATCCTGGTTCAGGATGGATTCGATGACGCTGTGGCCGCTGGAATCCCAGATGTCCACCTTGTCCCGGTTGTGAGCCTGGTCCAGGACGTAGACGATCTTCCGGTCGTTGTAGCCCGCCTGGTCGTAGGGCTTGCCCATGTCCGCCTCGGGTACGCCGAGCTTCGCCTCCACGAGCCTCTCGAATCCGTCCAGCTTGAACATGTCCCCCGCGCCCTTGGCCCTGGGATACTGAATCTTCAGGATGTTCCCCAGCCCGGGGTTCGGGAGTCCTTGGATTCCCATTCCGGCATCCCATCTCCATGCCATCTTCGAACGCTCCTCCCTCGCGGGATCCTCGAAATATTAACAAATATTCCTCC
>JALUZX010000180.1 GCA_027011425.1 Planctomycetota bacterium | reverse complement strand
CTCACCCCGCCCCCTCCCCGGCCCAAGGGCCGCAAAGGATAGGGACCGGCCCAGGCGGGGACAAGAAGGGAGCCGGCCCCTTTCGTGGGGCCCCTGGATCCGATTGGGCGCCCAGATTCCCGCCCGCCGACGGCGGGGTTCCCTCTCCCGGGGCTGGATGGGCCCGACGGCAACTTTTGCCTGCAGTCAAAAATGGCCGCGGCAATTTTTGACACCAGGCAAAAATTGCCGTAGACTTGGGGCATGAAGATCTTCCGGCGCTACCTTCTTCCCCAGGTCGAGAAGGACCTCAAAAGAAAGATGGTCTTTCTCGCCGGGGCGAGGCAGGTAGGAAAGACGACCTTCGGCCTTTCCCTTCCCGGGGCTCGGGCGGGCTACCTCAACTGGGACATCCCCGAGCACCGGGCCCGAATCCTGAAGGGAGAGCTTCCACCGGGTCCCTTCTGGTTCTTCGACGAAATTCACAAGTACCGGGCCTGGCGGAATTTCCTCAAGGGCGCCTACGACGGAAGACCGCCGGGCCAGAAGATCCTGGTTACGGGTTCCGCCCGGCTCGATTTCTACAGGTATTCCGGCGATTCCCTCCAGGGAAGATACCACCTGCTCCGCCTTCACCCCCTCTCCGTCGCGGAGCTGGGGATTCGGAGTTCGAAGGATTTCCAACAATTGTTTCGCCTCGGGGGATTTCCCGAGCCCTTCTTCGGGGGTTCCCAAGTGGAAGCCAGGCGCTGGTCCCGGGAATACAGGAATCTCCTGATCCGGGAAGAAGTGACGAGCCTGGAAAGAATCCAGGACCTGGGCAACTTGGAGGCCCTGGTTCTCCGCCTCCCCGAGCTTGTAGGCTCCCCCCTTTCCATCAACGCCTTGAGAGAAGACCTGGGCGTGAGCTTCAAGACCGTTGCCAACTGGCTCTCCGTCCTGGAGAGGCTCTATGCCCTCTTCCGGGTCCCCCCTTTCGGAAGCCCCAGGATCCGGGCCGTCAAAAAATCCACCAAACCCTATCTCCTGGACTGGGCCCTAGTCTCCTCCGAGCCGGCACGGTTTGAAAACCTGGTCGCCTGCCACCTCCTCAAGTGGGTCCATTTCCAGCAGGATGCCCTGGGCAGGGACCTGGACCTCCGGTTTTTCCGGGACCGGGACGGGCGGGAGGTGGATTTCGTTGTCACAGAAAGAGAAAAGCCCATCCTGGCGGTGGAATGCAAATGGTTCGAGGGGGAGATCGACAAGAGCCTCCGCTATTTCAAATCCCATTTTCCCGGCTGTGAGGCCTGGCAGATCACCGCGACAGGCAAGAAGGACTTCCTTTCCAAGGAGGGCATCCGCCACTGCCCGGCGCCCCTCTTCCTGGGGAGCCTGGTCTGAGGCCGCCCCGGTTTGTGGTGCGGAGGATCCCAAATTTCCCTGGAATCAGAGCGATGGTTGGGATTTCTAACTCTTTCCCCAAATGTTGCCATTTCTTGTCGCCGATGTTATCTTTTGGGCGTTCACTTGTGACCTTCTGCGGTCACCTAGGGACGGATAGAGCGAGAAAAGCCCATGAGCATCACCCAGAAAGAGCTGGCCCGCCGGATCCGGGCGGCCCGGGAGGCCTGCGGCCTGACCCAGGCGAAGGTGGCGGAACACCTGGGGATCTCCCGGCCCACGGTGGTCCAGATCGAGCAGGGAAAACGGTCCGTATCGAGCTTGGAACTCAGCCGCCTGGCCTACCTCTTCGGCAGGGACCTCCGGGATTTCCTCCAGGATTCCTTCCAGGAAAAGAACCTCCTTTCCGCGCTTTTCCGCGCCGAGCCTGGTGTGCTGGACCGGCCCCATGTGGCGGAGGCCCTCCGGGCATGCATGGCCCTGGGCAGGGAAGTCCGCAACCTGGAGGAACTTCTCGGCATCGAGAGGATTCAAAGGGTCCCTGCCTCCTATTCTCTCCCTTCTCCCGAGACCAAGGGCGAGGCGGTCCAACAGGGAATCAAGCTCGCCATGGACGAGCGAAACCGCTTGGGCCTTCCCACCGCCCCTCTTCCCGACCTGGCCGAACTCCTGGCGAACCAGGGGATCCATACCGCCGTCTTGGACCTTCCCGAAGATGTCTCCGGTCTCACCCTCAACGATCCGCGGAAGGGCCTGTTCGTCTTCGTCAACCGCAAACACCACCTGCTCCGCCGGAGGTTTTCCTTCGCCCACGAATACGCCCATATTCTGGCGGACCGAAGCCGATTCGGCGTCGTCAGCCGGCTTTCCCAAAGGGAAAACCTGGTTGAAGTGCGAGCCAACGCATTTGCCGCCAACTTCCTCATGCCCGAGGAAGGGGTCCGCAGGTTCCTGGCCCAACTTGGAAAAATCGGAAGGACCCGGCCGACCTACCAGGTCTTCGACCCCTCGGGAAGCATGAAGGTAGAAGACAGAATGGCCCCGGGAAGCCAGGCCATCCAGCTCCACGATGTCGTGCAACTCGCGGAATTCTTCAGAGTCAGTCTCCCCTCCTGCATTTACCGCCTCCATGACCTCCGATTGATTACGGAAAAAGAATCGGCTGACCTCGAGGCCTTGCACCAAAAAGGGGCGGGAAAACTCGTGGCCAAGCTCCTGGGGTTCCCGAAACCAAAGCACCGAAAAGAGAGGAATTGGTTCCGGAACCGGCTCCTGGGCCTGGCCCTGGAAGCCTTCCGGAGGGAGAAGATCTCCCGGGGCAAACTCATCGCCCTCGCGTCCATGGTCGGCCTGGACAGGGAGCAAGTCGCCCGGCTCCTGGAGAAGATCGGGTCTCCTTACCAGGGCGGCCGATGGTAGATCTTCCAGCCAAGAAAGTCCTCGTCGTCGACGCTTCCGTTCTGATCAATCTCCTCATCGTGGACCGGGTCGACCTCTTGCTTCACTTGCCGTTTCAAGAATTCGTCGTTCCTGAAGATGTGGAAGCGGAAATCACAGACCCAGCCAACCAAGGAAGGGGGCCGGTCCGGCCTAAGGCCTTTCGAACCTGTTGGAAAACGCCGCCATTGACAGACGCGACAAAAGTCTTGTCCAGTTCGTGATTCGGTGGCTGCCTCGGATCTGGCCCCCCGACGTCACGAGTCCGGATCTCCGATCCGGCCTCGTTCCGGCGGGGGCTTCACAAAATTTCAAACTGGGGGGAGGTCATGATTTTTTTGGGATTTTCGAGGGTCCAGGACTTTTGTCGTAACCGCCGCCATGGCCGAGACCAGGAAGACCACGGCCGTGCCGATGGGGGTGAACCAGGTCCAGTGGAAGGGGGGCACCCAGGTCCAGTGGAGCCTGGGCCCGGCCCAGAGGATTCCGCACACCAGGATGGCCGCCCACATGCCGGCCACCCCTCCGGGAGCCTTTCCCTTCCACTTGGAGAGCAAAAAGAGCCCCAGCACCCCGCCCGAGGTGATCCCGGCGATCCCGAGCCCCGCGTCCAGGAGTCCATGGATCCCCCGGGCCGGGACAGCCACGCCCATGAGCAGGAGCCCCCAGACGAGGGTGGCCCACCG
>JALUZX010000179.1 GCA_027011425.1 Planctomycetota bacterium | reverse complement strand
AGAGCCGGTGCCTTGGGCACCCTGGCCTCCCACTTCATCACCGCGTTGAACCGCTCTTTCTCAGCCTTCAGCAGGCCGGCCTTCAAGAAGAAGTTGGGGGTTCCAAGCCTCAACACCCCGATACCGGGGAATAGGACCGGCTTCCCCGGCACCCCCCCCAGAAGGGCCGCATGGTCCCCTGGAATCCCGAAGACTTTTACAACGGCCTTCTTTCCAATTCCAAGAACACCGGAAAGAGCGCATTGCTGGAAAAGGTTGTAGCGGATATTCAGGATCCCAGGATAAGGCTGAAGGAGGAAATCCAGGTCCCCGTCACGGTCGATGTCCACCAATTCCATTTCCTGGCCCCATCCCGGCCGTATTCCCGGCCCGGTCAATTCCACCCACCTGTGGGAATCGATGGCGAAATGAAAATCCCCCAGGTTCTTCCAGACATTCACATACCCGAACCATCCGGGGATTCCGGAATTCTCGTCCCAGTCCCCTCCGCCGACCGTAATCACCTCCGGGAGCCCGTCCCCGTCCAGGTCCTCCACTTCGAACTGGTCCAAAGGAGCCCCCCCCTTGGTAACCCCGTGCCGGCGGAAGATCCCCGTATTCGGGATCAGGGAGAAATGGCCGGTCCTGTCGTTCTTGAGGGCCCAGCCGGCCCTCCCGATCACGTCGGGATAGCCGTCCCCGTCCAGGTCCTTCACCCGGATGTAGGCCACCCCCATAGACCCTGTCCGGACATGGTCCCAGAGGGAGAACTTCCACTTCCCTTCCCAATGGAAGACCCAGATCCCGTCCATTCGAGCATTGTCGTAGTCCACGCAGACCAGGTCCTTCTTGCCGTCCCGGTCCACGTCGGAAGGAATGGAAAGGATCGCAAATCCATGGTACCCAGGAGGCTTGGGAAGAACCCGATGCTTGAATTTCCCCTTTCCCAGGTTTTCGTAACATCCGCCGCCGGGAGAACCTATGGCGTCCTCGTCCCCGTCGAGATCGACATCCACCCAGACCCATGGCTGGTAAGAAGGCACGGGAGAGTTGCTATAATTCGCGAAGAAACCCTTTCCGTTGTTCCAGAGCACAAAAGGCTGTGACCAGGCATTCTGGGAACAGGCAAGAAGGATTTCAGGAGAGCCATCACCATTCAAGTCATGGAGGTCCACGAAATAAGTTCCCGAAGACATCGTGTAGGGATATATTGGAAGATTCGTACTGGTAACATCCTCCAGCCTTCCCTCACCGTCATTCTTGTAGAGAAGCAATGGAACCCCAAATTGAGGATTTGGGCCCTGCCCTGCGTTCCCCAAGACGAGATCCAAATCCCCGTCTCCATCGATATCGCCGGACTTAATATGCTTCCCCCAAATAATGGGATTGGAAGCGTCAAAAGGCACATCGAGGAAAGTTGCGTTCCTGAAACATCCTTTACCGTCGTTTAAGAATATTTCAATCGGACTCCCTGGAGAAACAAAATCAAGATCTCCATCCTTGTCGAAATCTCCACCATAGAAATTGCCGGCACCCGCCAAAGAAACCCCCTTGAAGTGAGAAACCGTCACTTCCTTCATGACCCCTTTCCCCATGTTCAACCACAACCTGGGCCTTCCACCCTGGTTCGGATACATATTTGCCAAGAGGGGATCTTTGGCGGAGCCACCTATGATATCCGGCTTCCCGTCGCCGTTTACATCCATGATCAAAGCGGCACGGACCCGGCCTGTTCCTTGCGTAATTGTTTGGGGCCATCCTTGCGAAGGGGCGACCAAAAGAAGAGCGCTGTCCGAGAACCCCCCCTTTCCATCGTTCAAGGCGATATACATGGGTTTTCCCAAATCCATGGGAACCATCAGGAGATCCAGGTCACCGTCACCGTCCAGGTCGGCTGCTTTCCGGTTGAATCCTACCCGTAGCTTCCAGAAGGAATGGAGCCCCTTTACTTTCCACGAAGCGTCCTTGAAAAAACCTTTCCCTTTATTCTCCCAGCATATTGATTCATTTTTAGTGCCGAAACTAATCGCGGCGTTGTTCGCCTTGAGGACATCGAGGTCACCGTCACCGTCGAAATCGCCAAAGACCGTGGTCATGGGATAATCCCGCATCCTTGGAAAATGGGTGGCCGTCACATCCTTGAACCATCCCTTCCCGTCGTTCTGGAAGAAGAGGTCCTGGCCCGCGCTTGCAAACACGCTGACTGTAGCGACATACACATCCAGGTCCCCATCCCCATCCAAGTCTTTAAGGGAAATCTCCCAAATCGTCCCATTCCCATTGAACGACAAACCTCTGCCGGCTTTTTGCCTCTTAAAGCGCCCTTTTCCATCATTGATATAAACATAGATCCAATAGGAATCTGCTGTGAGAAAATCGAGATCTCCGTCTCCATCGATGTCTCCTACAGCCCCTCCTGCCCTTTCCGCATCGTTGTCCCTGGGCAGACTGCCCGGGGATTCCACGAAGGAACCATTCCCTTGGTTTACAAGCAGGCGGTTCCAGTAGGAAGGCTTGGGCAACCTTCCCATTGAACTACCCTGATTGAGGGCAACCAGGTCTTCGTAGCCATCGCCGTTGAAATCTCCGACAAGGACCCCATTCCCGGAAAATCCCCACTGGGGTGTTCCATTCCTTGGATTCCCCAGGAAAGTCGTCTGCCCGGGAAGGAGGATCGGGGAAAGGAGCATGGAAAGGAAACCTGCCAGGAAAGTTCTTTCTTTTCTCATTTTTTTTATTCTTTCCTTCAGCCGGGAAAAGGGAGGGAGGCCCCAACTTGGCCTCCCCCGGTAATTCGTTTACTTCTTCCTGATCACAAGGTCCTTGACCTGCCACGGAGTATACCAGGGTTCCTTTCGGAGAGGCTTGGAAGGAGCAGTGATGGATTCCACCTTGGGAGGTGCCGGCGCCCCGAAAGGGCTCGGAAATTTCTCCCAGTTCAAACCAAGGAAGCCCTGGATGTAGACGTTCAGGAGGTATTGAGTCCTGGCGGCAGGGTCGCCGGTAGGTTCCTGGGCGTAGGTAGGGCTACCGGCGAAAAGGCCCATGATGACTATGACAAGGATTCCTCGAACCTGGTAGGTAGGTAGGTAGGTAGGTAGGCAGGGAATTCGTTCGGCTTTCGTTCGGTTCATTCTTCTTTCTTTTTCAGACCATCTCCTTACCACACCTTTTTTCCTTTTATTTAGTCTTCCCGGGCCGTTTTGTATCAAGAAAATGAGAACAAATCCTTGGGGGAAGGCCCCAAAAAAGGTTCTTCCGCATTTACCCGAAGTGGCTCAAAAGGGGCCATCGACTACATTTGCTTGGGAATTAGAGTCTTTCGGGGAATCGGTGGAGCAAGGACGCATGAAAAGGAAAGGAAGAAAGGTGAGCCGGGAACGGCGGGCAAAGGCCCGGCTGGGGCCCGCCCTGCCCCCGTCCTGGTGCGGACCGGGCTGGTTTGGGGTCCCTGACCTGGCACACCACTTGAAAAGGGCATTGTTTTCTTCGGGGGACGGCTGGGGTG
>JALUZX010000178.1 GCA_027011425.1 Planctomycetota bacterium | reverse complement strand
GAAGAAGGCGAAAGACCCGCCCCTCCTCGTCCAAGGCCTGGAACCCTCCTCCCCCGGGAAAGACCGCCTGAGGATCAAAGGAGAGAGGCCGGGAACTCCCAGGCTTCATCTCCCCGGAAGGCCAGCGCCGCACACCCGACACCCAGCACTTCTCCCCCTTTCGCCAGAGGACCAGGTCCAGCCCGGGAGTGACCCAGAGAATCCGGCCCGGGAAGGAAACCCTCTTCTCGATCTTTCCCTCTTCCAGGTCCAGGGAGACCAGTTCATGATCCTGGGAAAAGAAGAGCGTTCCCCTTCCCTCGTCCAGGACCCAGTCACAGGAATCCCAGAACTGCCCCGCCGGAAGCAAGACTTTTTCCATTTCCTTCTTTTCAGGCTCCAGGAGGAGGACTTTCCCGGCCCGATCGAGAACCAGAATCCCCCCCCGGAGGGGCTGAACGTCCTGGATGATCTCTTCCTCCCGAAATTCGAAAATCTTCCTTCCATCCTTGATCCGCCAGAGACCGACTTCCCCGGGATCGTTCTTCCAGGCCCAGATCCCCTTCTCGTCCAGGGAAAAGGCCACCCGGGTATCGAAATCCTTGGTCCAACCCGTTTGGATGACCCCCGAAAACCGGCCGGCCTGGACGTCCAGGACGAGGATTTGCCCCCCATCGAGGAAAAAGGCCGCCCTTCTCCCGGTGGGGGAAGAACAAAAGGAAGAAGGTTCCATTTTCCGCCCCACATCCACGGTCCTGGTGATTTCCAGGGAAGGAAGGGAGCGAAAGTGCAACTTCCCTTCAGGCGTCCAGTCGGCCAGGACCTTCCCTTCACCGGTGAAAAACCCGCCGGAAGGCCCGGTCTTCTCCCCCGGCGCCTTTCCCAAGGGGACAGGGTTTCCCCCCGGGGAAAGCTCCAGGAGAAGCACTTGCACCTTTCCCTGGAAGAGACCGGATTCAAAGATGCATCCGCCCTTGTTCACACCCCTGGCCAAGGCATTCAAGACACTGATAGCCGTAACCCCGAACCATGCCTTCGTAAGAACGAGGCGGTCTCCCTCCGGGGAAAGGGAGGCGTGGAGAATCCTGGTCTTTCCCGCTCCACTCGAAGCGCCGAGATCCCATTCCTTCAAAGGATCGGGACGTCCCTCCTCCCAGAGCAGGATTTTCCCTCCCGATCCGACGGCGACGATCTTCCCCCCCTTCTCCGCCGCTCCAAGAAACACAGGATCGCCAATTCCTCCCGAATACCGGAAGACTTCCCTTCCCTCCGGTTGGGAGTATTGAACCAACCGCCCCCCGGAAGCCAGAAGAAGTCCCTTGCCGCCCTCCAGGAGGGCCAACCTCCCGGGTCCGCCTCTGCCGAGAATCCTCTCGACTCGAAGGCTTCCGGCCTTTTTTCCGTTCCCGGAAAGAAAAAGGGAGGCCGCGGCCAACCCACAAAGGACAGTCAACGCCTTGCCCATTTCCCCTCCATTGTCAAAAAGAGTTTCCTGGTTTCCGGGCCCCTTTCTTTCCGGCCAAGGCTTTTCAACAAACTGTCTACCTCAACCGTGAATCCTTGAAAAGGGGAGGAACAAGGTTTTCCGCCCCGCATCTCACGGAAAAGGCCGCACAACCGCCGGCTTTTCAAGGGAGATCGGAGCGGTGAATTCCCGGGGTTTCGACCTTGCAGGCCTTCTTGGCGGCCAGGCGGGCGCCCTGGAGGAGGCCCCTGGCGTACCAGGCCTGGCCCAGGAGGACCAGGGGGGCGGCAAGGAGGACGCGGCGCCTGGGAAGTTCGGCGTATCTCAGGTGCACGGCTAGGGCCTTGAAGGCGGAATAGAGGGCCGCGGCGGGGGCCAGGGCGTAGAGGAGAAGGGGATTTCCGCCGTAGAGCTTTCCGAAGGAGGCCATGCCGGGATGCTTGCGCCGCACGAGGGTGGAGCAGATCCCGCATTTCACCCGGTGGCGCAGGAAGGCGCGAAAGTTCTTCCTGGGGTTCTCGTGCCAGGTCACGGCGGCCGGCTCGAACCAGCACTTGAATCCCAGCTTCCGGACCCTAAGGGAGAGGTCCAGGTCCTCGTAGAAGTCGAAGACCCTCCCGCCGCACCGGAAATGCTGGAACCAGCCGGCCTTCTCCAGGACGCCCGGCCTCACCAGGCAGTTGGCGGTGGTAACGTGGCTCGTGTACCTGGGATTCGTGGTCCGGAGGAAGTGGTGCCGCCCGAGGATTGCGTAGGCCGTGTTGGAGAGGTCGTCCCACCCGGTAGGAAGAACGTTGGAGCCGTGGACCAGCCCGGCGTCGGGGTGCTCTTCCAGGGCCCGGAGGAGCCTTTCCAGGCACCCCTCGGCAGGGATGGAGTCGCTGTCCACGTACCAGAGGACCTCCCCCTTCGCCTCTTTCGCCAGGGTGTTCCTGGCGGCGCAGATTCCCTCGTGTCCCCTCAGGTCCAGGACCCGGGCGCCCGCCTTCTTTGCGACCTCGCCGGTTCCGTCGGTGCACCCGTCCAGGGCGACCAGGACCTCCAGGACAGCCGGTTCCTGCCTCCCGATACCCTCGACGACCTTTCCAATGGAGGCCTCGGCGTTCCAGGCGGGAATCAACGCGCTGACCCGGAAGCTCTCGGCCATGGCGGAAGGCCCTACTCCCACTCGATGGTGCTGGGCGGTTTGCTGGAGATGTCCAGGACCACCCGGTTCACCCCCCGGACTTCGTTGATGATCCGGTTCGAGATCCGCCGGAGCACGTCCCGGGGCAAGTAGGCCCAGTCGGCGGTCATGGCGTCCTCGCTCTCCACGGCCCGCACCGCCAGGGCCTCCTCGTAGGTCCGCTTGTCCCCCATGACGCCCACGCTCCGAACGGGAAGAAGGACGGCGAAATACTGCCAGAGCCCTCCCGCCAGGCCGGCCTTCTCGATTTCCCCGGTGACGATGGCGTCGGCCTCGCGGAGCACGGCCAGGCGCTCCCGGGTCACCTCGCCCAGGCACCGGACGGCGAGCCCCGGCCCGGGGAAGGGCTGGCGCGCCACCAGGGCTTCGGGAAGGCCCAGCACCCTTCCCACCTCCCGGACCTCGTCCTTGAAGAGTTCCCTGAGCGGCTCGACGAGTTCCATCTCCAGGTCCTCGGGGAGCCCCCCCACGTTGTGGTGGGTCTTGATGGTGGCCGTGGGCCCCCCGTGGGCCGCAACGGACTCGATCACGTCCGGGTAGAGGGTGCCCTGGCCCAGGAAGCGGCAGGTCTTGAACTCCCTGGCCTTCTCCCGGAAGACCTCCACGAACTCGCCCCCGATGATCTTCCGCTTCCTCTCCGGCTCCGTCACCCCCGCGAGTCTCGCCAGGAAACGGTCCGCCGCGTCCACCACGTGGAGATCCATCTGGAACCTGCCCCGGAAGGTCTCCTCCACGGAACGGGCCTCTCCCTTCCGAAGGAGGCCGTTGTCCACGAAGACGCAGTGGAGGCGGTCGCCGATGGCCCGCTGGAGCAGGAGGGCCGCCACGGAAGAGTCCACGCCCCCCGAAAGCCCGAGAAGGACCTCGCCGTCTCGGCCCACCTGCTCCCTGATCCGGGCGACCGATT
>JALUZX010000177.1 GCA_027011425.1 Planctomycetota bacterium | reverse complement strand
CTCCAGGCCCCGGGCCCTCTTCGGCACCTGGGCCGCCCAGGACATGACCGGCGCCATCGCCCTCAGCCTCGCGGGAGACGGAACCTTCCGGATGTATCTGCGCCAGGGGATGCGGGAGAACACGCTGGAAGGGACCTGGACCGCCTCGGGCGGGACCATCCGCCTGGACATCAGGAAACCCGGGCCGGGCCGTTACGAGATACCCTACGAGGGCCCCAACGGTGACGACCTTTCCGTCACCATGAACAACACGAAATTGATCCTCAAGAGACAAACCAGGTAGGAGACCCCTTGGGAAAGAGACTCTCCCTGTTTTTGCCGTTCCTTTTCCTGGGAACAGGCCCCGCCCATGGACAGGTTCCCGGCCTGGTCAACCCTTCCTTCGAAAAGGGAGGGTTCCCGCCGGCGGGGTGGAAGGAGATCACCGGAGCCAGGAGCGGAAAGGGGGGAAAGACGGCCTCGGTCACCCTGGATTCCTCCCGGGTCCGGTCGGGGAAATACGCTCTCCGGTTCCAGGGGGACGCCTCCACCGCGGCCTGGCCCGCCCTGGTCCAGGAAGTGCCGGTGAAACCGGGGGACCGGGTGATCCTGAGGGTCGCCGCCGCGTCCAGGAACATCCGGAGGGAGGGAAAGCAGTTCGCCAACGCCGACGCCTTCCTCTTCTTCCTCTCCCCGGAAGGCCTGATCCTGAAGCGGACCACCACGGAGATCCTCACGGGAACCCGCCCCTGGGTGGACCTCTTCGCCCACGCCCTGGCCCCGCCCGGGGCTGTTAGAGTCCGGGTCGGCCTCATCCTCACCATGTCCGGAACGCTCTGGTTCGACGATCTCCGGCTCACCATCGCGCACACATCCCCCTTCGACGAGGCCGCCCGGGCCGCGGCCTTCGCCGCCCTGCAAACGCGGATCGAAAGGACCTGGCCCTTCTTCGGGTTCCCGGGCAAACCCGCCGGGCCGGAGGAAGTCTTCGGCCCCTTTTGGAAGAAGGCCCTGGCCGCGCCCGCGCCGGCCGCCTTCGTCATGGTCTGCAGGAAGGCCCTGGCCCGCCTTCACGACCTTCATACCTGGATCATGACCCCTAGGGGGCCCATGGGCACGGTCCCCATGGCGACCTTCCCCCGCAACTGGAACCTCCAGGCCATCCGCTCCTCCCTGGAGAAGGTGATCTACGGGGACCGCCAGTTGCTGGTGGGCCGCATGAAGGCCGGGCCGGGCTACGCCCTGATCGCCACCTTCCGGCTCAAGAGCGAAAGGCTCGACAAGCTCCTGGCCGCCCTGGACCGCCTCGCAGGCGCCCCGTCGCTCATCCTGGACGTCCGCGCCAACGGCGGAGGAAACGAGGGGGCCGCCATGGCGATCGCCCGGCGTTTCGCCGCCAAGAGAGTCCTCTATGCCATGCACCGTTTCCGGGACCCCACGCTCGGCGGGCTCGAGGGATTCGGACCGGTGCGGAAGCGGTATCTCGAGCCCGCCCCGGGCGGCAAACCCGACCTCCGTCCCGTGGCGGTCCTCCAGGGCCCCTACTGCGTGAGTTCCACCGAGGCCTTTCTTCTCATGGCCAAGGCCCTGCCCAATCTCGTGAACATCGGCCTCCCCTCCCGGGGCGCCAGCGGCAACCCGGCGCCTTTCGATCTCCTCCCGGGGTACCAGGTCTGGTCCTCCCGCTGGCAGAGCCTGGACCCCAAGGGCAAATGCCTGGAAGGGATCGGAGTCCAGCCGGACATCCCCGTCGAGGTCCCGGCCAAGGCCTACGCCGAGGCCGACCCCACCCTGGAGAAGGCCGTGGAATACCTGTCCAAACACAAATAGGGGGCGACCAAACCCGGCCGGGTTATTCCAGGCTCTTCCAGAAGGCCCGGACCCGGAGGAAGGCGGCTTGCTCCATGCCCGTAAAGCCGTGGGTCGCCCCGGGAAGGAGACACAATTCCACGGGACCTTTCGCGGCGCGGAAGAACTCCAGGGAGTCCTCCCAGGGAAGGGCCTTGTCTTCCCGCCCGTGGAGAATCAAGGTCCGGTCCCTGAGTTCTTCCGCGAGCCGCTCCAAGGGATATCGCTCGTCGTCGGTGGCCAGCCGGTAACCCGCCTTGAAGGGGCTCTCCCCGAGAAGGCCTTCCAGCACGCCCCTTTCCTCGGCCCTCTCCAGGTCCCCGGCTTTGGCCCCTCGGCGGAGGCGCTCGGGGAGCCTCAAGGCCGGGGCCGCCAGCGCCAGGCCCGCCGCCTTTCCCGGGTTCCGGGCCGCCCACCAGGCCGCGACCAGCCCGCCCGTGGAGAACCCAAGAAGGAAGACCCGGCCCGATAGAGTCCCCCAGCGGGAGTAAATGGCCTCCACCGTTTCGATCCCGGAATCCACCGAAAGATCCTGGATGCCCCCTTGAGAGCCCCCGTGGCCGGGAAGGTCCGGGGCGACGACCACGGCCGCCGCCTCGCGAAGCCTTCGGAGAAAGGCCCGAAGGAGGGGGCTCTTCCTGCTTCCCCCCAGACCGTGGAGGAGAATCCACAGGTCCCTGTGCCGGGCCGCCACGCCCCTGGCCTCCACCAGGACCTCCCGGCCCGAGGGAAGGGAAAGGGTCTCCAGGGGTTTCTGCTTCCAGGGGCTCATGAACTCCCTCCGGGGAAAAACCAGGAAAGAAACAAAATAACCCCGAGCCGCCGGGGAAACAGGCTTTTTCGACCCGGCCTTGACGGAAGGGCGGACCCGGGCGAGGGTCTTTTCATGGCACCCCCGTCGTTCTCATCCTCCCTGGCCGCCCGGGCTTTGCTCGCCTGGTATCGCCCTGCGGCCCGGCAGATGCCCTGGCGGGAGACCCGGGACCCCTGGGCGGTCTGGGTCTCGGAGATCATGCTCCAGCAAACCCGGGTTTCGGTGGTCCGGGAACGATTCGTAGAGTTTATGGCCCGCTTTCCCGATCCCTCCTCCCTGGCACGGGCGAAAGACGACGAACTTCTCTCCGCCTGGAAAGGCCTGGGCTACTACAGGCGGGCCCGCCTTCTCCGGGAAGGGGCCCGCAAAGTCGTGGAGGACCACGCCGGCCGGGTCCCTTCCGACCCGGACGCTTTCGGCGCCCTCCCCGGCATCGGTCCCTACACCAAGGGGGCCGTCCTCTCCATCGCCTTCGGGCTTTCCCTTCCCGCCCTGGACGGCAACGTGGAACGGGTGGCCTCCCGCTTCCTCCTCCTGGAGGAAAACCCCCGCAGGAAAAAAGGTAAAGAGAGGATCCTCGACTGGATCGCTTCCCTCCACAAAGAAGGAAACCCCGGGGAGATCAACCAGGCCCTCATGGACCTGGGCGCCTTGATCTGTCTGCCCAAGGCCCCTTCCTGCGCGGACTGCCCGCTGAAGGCAGGGTGCCGGGCCCGCCTTTCGGGCCGCCCAGAAGAATTCCCCCGCCTCCCCGAAAGACCCCGTCCCGAGGAGGTGACCACCCAGGTGGGCGTGGCCTTCCGGGAGGGCCTGGTCCTGGCCCGCCGCGTTCCCCAAGGCGAGATCAACGAGGGCCAGCTCGCCCTCCCCGGCCTGGGCCTCCCCAAGCCCCGGGGG
>JALUZX010000176.1 GCA_027011425.1 Planctomycetota bacterium | reverse complement strand
CCGCCCCGGTCCCAAGACAGGGACCGCCAGCAGGACACCCACCCAGAACACCGGAAGATTCCGCACGTTGCACCCCCCCAGGTTTCACTCAGGCACGCGCAGCGCCGCGACGGCCGTTGTCCATCCTACCAGGAGTCCTCCCCGGGCAGAGATCCATCCCCTGGGAATCTTGCCGCGCCCCCGCTGGAAAGAGGAGTTTGCTTCCACCTTGGAATACCTACTCCAGGACCTCCACCTTCCCCCCTTGGAAGGCGGGGATGCGAAGGATGGTTGGGTAGGGGTAATCGTAAGTTCCGGGACGTCCCTCCCCGGCGGGGTCCTCTTTCAGCTCCTTCCCGTCCAGGAGGACCTGCCTTTCATCCAAGGACGCGTGAAAGAGCACTTTCCCCGGCCGCGGGAGAGGACCGGACTCGAAAAGGACCCCTTTCTCATCCCTCCTGCAGGCGAACTCCGTGCGGCCGTCCTTGAGGGTAATCCGGATCTCCTCTCCCCACAGCGGGTAGACGTGGATGAATAGAGGATCCTCCAGGACCTCCTCTACACGCTCCCGCCTCGGTCCCATGGGGAGAATACTTCCTTCACGTATAAAAAGAGGAAGCGCCCGGAGGGGGGCCTTGTAGGACCTCCAAGCGGGACCGCCGAAGAACTCCCCAGACCCCATATCGATCCACCCCCCAGGAGGGAAGAAGATCACCCGGTAGTCACTCCGTTCCAGCACGGGCGCCGCCATCAGGAAATCCCCGACAAGAAACTGGTCCTCCACGGACCATGCCCCGGGATCCTCGGGCCAATCGAAGACCAGGGGGCGGACCATGGGAATCCCCGTCCGGGAGGACTTCCGGGCCATGGCGAGAAGGTAAGGGAGCAACCGGTATCTCAGTTCCACGTAGGACCTGACGATCTCCTCCGCCTCCTTCCCGAAGGCCCAGGGCTCGCGCCGGCCCTCCCCGTGGCACCGGGCGAGGGGGAAGAAGAGCCCCGCCTGGGCCCAGCGCACGTAGAGTTCCGGGTCGGGCTCCCCCCAGTAACCCCCGATGTCCACGCTCCAGAAAGGAACCCCTGAGACGCTGAGGCTGAGGCCCCCCCTCAGGGCGCAGGCCAAGGACTCGAAGGTCGCCTTCGGGTCTCCGCCCCAGCAGGCGGGGTAGCGCTGGCTCCCGGCCCACCCGGACCGGCCCCAGACCAGGCCCCCGCCGGGGGCGTCCCGGACCGCCTCGTAGACCGCCTGGTTGTAGAGAAGGGGATAGAGGTTGTGCAGGTCCTCGCCGGTCTTCCCCCCTCGAAAGGCCGCCTCCTCCGGGAGATCCTCGCCGAAGTCGGTTTTGAAGGCCGAAACACCCAGATCCAGGAGGGGCTTGTGGAGATCCCGGTACCATTCGACAGCCCGGGGCCGCGTAAAATCCACGATCCCCGCCGGCGCGTTCCATGTCTCCACCGGTCCCGGGCCTTTCTTCCCCGGCAGCGGCGCCCGGGAAAGGCCGTATTCGATGGCCAGGGTTCTCTTTTTGGCGTCCCTCACGAGAAATCCCCTCCGCTCGGCCACTGGAAAGAGAGGGCTCTCGATGGAGATGTAGGGGTGTTCCCAGAGGGAGACACGGAAGCCCTGATCCCTCAAACCCTTTACGAAACCCGGCGGATCCGGAAAAGCCTCCTCGTCCCACTGGAAATCCGCGTACCTCCTGGGACGCATCCACCATGTGTCCACGTGGATGACGTCGCAGGGGATCTTCCTCTCCCTGGCCTCCCGGGCCATTTCCTCCACGCTCTCCCTGTCACGCCGTGCGCCGCCCCCCGAGAGCCAGAGCCCGAAGGCCCAGTCCGGAGGCAGGGCGGGTCTTCCCGTGAGCCTGGTATACCTCTCCAGGATGGCCGCGGGTTCCGGGCCGTGGATCACGAAGAACTCCAGGGAGGGCCCCGGGGCCTTGACCGTCCAGGAGAGGGCCGACCTGGTTCGAAACTCGAAAGCGAGCAGGCTCGAAGTATGGGCGAAGAAACCCCAACCGCCGGTGCTCCAGAGGAAGGGGATGTTCTTGTAGGACTTGTTCGAGGTCGTGCAAAGAGCGTCCCTGTTCAAGAGTTCGATCGCCTGGCCCGAGCGCTCCATGGAAATGAACCGTTCCCCAAGGCCGAAGACCTTTTCCCGGAGGTCCAGGCGGAAGCTCGTGACGAAATGCCCCCCCGTCTTCCTTCCCCTGGGAAGAAGAAAGCCGGGCGGAAGAACATTGGGCTCCCCCAGCACGTTCAGGTCGTCCAGGATCTCGCAAAAGACCTCCCGGCCGGAATCGTCCAGGAACGAAAGCCCCCAGCCACTCTTGGACACCGAGAGGCTGAGGCCCTCGCACCGGGCCAGGATCCTGTCTTTCTCTTCCTCGACCCGCCACTCGGGAAGAGGCTCCTCCCGGGGGACCAGCATGGGGGAATCGACGAACTCTTCCGCCCCCACCGCCACCCGCCAGACCCCCGGGATCTCGGGCCGGGCCAGGATGGTGACGGTCAGCATGAACTCGGTGGCCGCCTCGAGCCGGAGGATCCCTTCCTCCGCCTTCCATCCCTTCAGCCCCACGATCATGTTGAGAGTGTCCAATTTCTCTTTCTTCATGGGCCCTCCTCCAGGACCGCGTAGATCTCCTCCAACCCGGTTTCCTCCCAGTCCTCTCCGGGAATCCCGTTGGTGATGTCCACCTGGATGAAGAGTCCCCGGTTGGTCTTCTTGTGTTCCAGGATGTGGAGGACGTATTCCTTCATGCTCCGAAAGTGGATGTCCATGTTGAGCCCCACCCTGGTGGAGAGCACGACCTTCCCGCCCAGTTCCAGGGAAACCTCGGCGAACTCCGTCTCCCCCGCCCCGAACTCCACCCCTCTCAGACCCTCCACCTTTGCGATGGAAGGGAGCAGGTGGGCCCAGTTTCCGCAGGAATGGATGAAGATCCCGCCGAAGGCCCGGGAGATCCGGTTCAGGTAGGGAAGGCAGAAATTGTCGTGCATCTCGGCGGAGATCAACACCCCCTCGTCGTTGGAGACGCTCACTCCAGCGCCGTCCGGCATCCAAGGCTGGAAGAGGGAAGGGACGAATTCGCCCGCTTCCTTCCTCTGCTCCTTCACGAACCGGATGGTGAGATCCGTCACCAGGTCCAGCAGGCGGTGGACCCCTTCCGGGTCGGAGAGCATGGCCAGGAAGAACTCCGTGTGGCCCCAGACCAGGGCGGCGCTGTCCAATGGTCCCTGGATGTCGGTGACCCGGATGGGGAGGCCCGTCTCCTCCCGGAAGTAACGGGTGTAGTCCAGGATGGTCCCCAGGAGTCCGGCCCGCACGGGCGGCGGCTCCAAGGTGTCCACCGGCCTCCCGGGCCCGATCGCCGGGAGGGCCGCCGGAAAATCGTCGGGAAACCAGCGCACGGGGCATCCAAAGGCCGAGGGGATGGCCACCACCCCGAGAGAGGGGCACAGCGCCGGGACGAAATCGCCCCTCATCTCTTCCTGGGCCCGGATCTCCTCGAGCTGGGCCTCCAGGTAGAGTTCGGGATCCTTGAGCCTCTGCTC
>JALUZX010000175.1 GCA_027011425.1 Planctomycetota bacterium | reverse complement strand
ATCCAGGGAGGTAAAGAGGGCCTCCAGGTCTGGGACCAGGTCTTCCAGGGATGCCAGGGCCACCACCCGGTCGGCCAGAAGACTCGCCCAGGAGGCCTCCCGGGAGGGGGGCCGAAGGAGGATGGATCCTGTGGAGGCGGCGGCCTTCCAGGCCCGGCAGACTCCCAGGGGGGCCCTGCAAGGCTCCCTGGGAGGAGCGTCCTCCCAGAGGATGGGCCCTCCCCCTTCCTGGATCGCCTGGCGGAGGAAGGCGGCGGCCTGGTCGATCCCCTGGAGCAGGTGGGCCTGGTCCGGGCCGGCCAGGTCCGCCAGGCTCTCCAGGAAGATCCGGGCCAGGTCTCTCTCAGGCGCCGGGACGGCCATGGCCTTCCTCCTTTTTCTTTCTTTCCCACCAGGTCTCGAAGCTCTCCTTGGGAGGCGGAGGAAGCTCCCGTCCCTTCTTCCATGCCCTCCCCGGGGGAAGGAGATCCGCCAGGAAGGGGAGTTTCCTCCACAGGGCGGCGGCCAGCCGGAAGAGGGCGGGCCGCTTCGCGGCGAAAGCCCAGGCCCGGAATCCCGCCCTCTCGGCGAGACCGTGGGGGGCCGGGGCCCTGAGCCGGAGCAGGTGGCGGTCCAGGGGAATCCGGACCGGGCAGATCTCTGCGCAGGCCCCGCAGAGGGAGGAGGCGAAGGGAAGTTCCCCTGCTTTCTCCATCCCCTCCAGCAAGGGCCTCAGCACGGCGCCGATGGGACCGGCGTAGGCGCCGCCGTAAGGGTGGCCCCCGGCGTGGCGGTATACGGGACAGATGTTCATGCACCCGCCGCAACGGATACAGGCAAGGACGTCCCGGAATTCTTCGTTCCCGAGCAGGTCCATCCGCCCGTTGTCCAGGAGCACCACGTCCATGGGGGTGAACCTGGGGGTGAGAAGGTTCACCACGCCGGCGGCGGGCTGGCCCGTGGCGGTGGCGGTGAGAAGGGGGAGTAGCACGCCCAGGGCGGATTCCGAGGGAAGGAGCTTCTCCACGCCGGCCAGGACGACCTGGCGCCGGGGAAGGGAGGTGCAGAGCCGGGCGTTGTTTTCGTTTTCCACGATCACCACCGACCCGCTGGAGGCGACGAGGAAATTGGCGCCCGTGATTCCCACATCGCCTTCCAGGAACCGCCCCGCCAGGTGGCGCCGGGCAGCCAGGGAGAGTTCCCGGGCGGCCCGCTTTCGGACCTCCTCCGGCGAAGGCGGGCCCTCCAGGGAGAGGCCTTCGGGCGGGGGGATGCCCAGTTGGTCCCGGAAGGTGCGGGCGATGTCTTCCACCGAAAGATGCAGGGCCGGGGCGGTGATGTGGGAGGGCCGCTCCCGGCGCAGTTGGACGATCAGCTCGCCAAGATCGGTCTCCACCACCTCCAGGCCCTCCGCCTCCAGGAAGGAATTGAGGCCGATTTCCTCGGTGGTCATGGACTTGGACTTCACCACCACCCGGGCCTTCTCCTCTTTGAGAATGCTGAGGATCCTCTCCCGGGCCCGGGCCGAGTCCTGGGCATGGAAGACCCTGCCTCCGGCGGCCTCGACCTTTTTCGTGAACTCCTCGATCAGGGCGGGAAGGCGGTCCAGGACGTCCATCCGGACCGCCCGGGCCCGGTCGCGCAAGGCGTCCCTCTCCGGGCCCAGGGGGAGGTGGGCCGCCATCTTGGCCAGGCTCCGGTCCAGGGCGCGGCGGACCTTCCCGGCCAGGGCCGGGTCGGCGGCGGCCTCTTCGAAGGCCCGGAAGGTGCCTTCCGCCCTCATGGTCCCTCCCCTCCGGGGGCCAGGACCTGGGCCAGGTGGAGGACCCGGGTGCGGGCGCCCTTCCTCTGGAGGATTCCGTTCATCTGGAGCTGGCAGCTCGGGTCGGTGGTGACGATCCAGTCCAGGTCCCGCTCCAGGGCCTCCTGGAGGCGGGTCTCGCCGATGGCGGAAGAAAGGCGGGGGAGCTTCACCGAAAAGGTCCCGCCGAAGCCGCAACAGAACCGGTCCGCCCCCAGGGGAACCACCTCCAGGCCCTCCACGGCCCTGAGCAGCTCCAGGGGTTCCCTTTCGATCCCCAGGCCCCGCATGAGATGGCACCCCACGTGGAGGGCCGCCCGGCCGGGAAAGCGGGCCGGAACGGACGTGACACCCAGGTCCTTCACGAGAAATTCCGTGAACTCCCGGAACCGGGAGCAGAGATCGGCCCTGTGGGGAAGCAGGGCGGGAAGTTCGCGGCGCACCATTGCCACACAAGACCCCGAGGGCGCGACGATCACCTCTTCGCCTTCGAAGCGCTGGAGCAAAGTCTCGCCCACAGAGGCGGCAAGATCGGGGAGCCCCGTGTTGTAGGCAGGCTGGCCGCAGCAGGTCTGGCCCCGGGGAACCACGACCTGGTGGCCCAGCTTCTCCAGGAGGCGGACCACGGCCTTTCCCACCTCGGGGAGGGCGTGGTTCACGAAACAGGGCACGAAGAGCGCGATTCTCACGAAACTCCAACCATCCCTTCCTCGAAAGGGGGGCGGGCCGATGGTTATGGTGAAACGTTCTTCAAGGAATCCAAACAAAGAATCGAGGGTTTCACCATGATGCCCAGGACGGTTTTTTCCGCCTTGATGTTTTCCGCCTTCCTTCTTCCGCCCCTTTCCGCCTCTCCGGGCGGGGGGCGGCGGGAGAAACTCCTGACCGTGGCGGAGGCGAGCGGATACCGGCGGACCGGGACCACCAGGGAAGTGTGGACTTTTCTCCGGGAACTCTGCCGGCGGACCAGGGACGCCCGCCTGGAAGTGATGGGCCGGAGCCCCCAGGGGCGGGAGATCCCTCTGGTGGTGGCCGGAAGGCCCCTCCCGGACGGTCCCGTCCCCCGGGCGGGGCGGGAGAGACCGGTGCTCTACCTCCAGGCGAACATCCACGCCGGCGAGGCGGCCGGAAAGGAGGCCCTCCAGATTCTGCTCCGGCGGATCCTCCTGGAAGGGGACCTTCCCGGGATTCTCGACCGGGTGGTGCTCCTGGTCTGCCCCGATTTCAATACCGACGGGAACGACCGGATCTCCAGGAAGAACCGGCCCTGGCAGAACGGCCCGGCCCTGGGAGCGGGGATCCGTTACAACGGCCAGGGCCTGGACTTGAACCGGGACGCCGTAAAACTCGAGTCCTACGAGATGCGGGCCCTTCTCTCCCGGGTGATCCTGCCCTGGGACCCGGACATCCTGGTGGACTGCCACACCACGGACGGGTCCCTCCACGTCCACCCCCTGGAGGCGGAGGGCCCCTTGCCCGCCTCCATGGACGGGAAGCTCCGGTCCTGGAACCGGGACGTCTTCCTTCCGGCCGTCTTCCGGGCGGTGAGGAAGGAGTGGGGCTTCCATTTCCTTCCCTACGGATTCTTCCTGGACCGGCGGGACCCCTCCAAGGGATGGGCCACCTTCCCTCCCCTTCCCCGGTATCTCACCAACTACATGGGGGCCCGGGGGCGGCTCTCGGTCCTGAGCGAGGCCTATGTCTACAAGAGCTTCCGCACAAGAATCGAGGCGACCCTGGCCCTGGTCCGGGGGATCCTG
>JALUZX010000174.1 GCA_027011425.1 Planctomycetota bacterium | reverse complement strand
GATCAACAACGAGATCGAGCGGAACTACGTGGTGGAAGGCCAGCCCAGGCGGCAGATCACCCAGAATATCAACCGGCTCAAGGAGATTGGGTGCTACCGGGGGATCCGCCACAGGCGGGGACTTCCCGTGCGCGGCCAGCAGACCCAGGCCAACGCCCGGACCCGCAAGGGCCCCCGGAAGACCGTGGCCGGCAAGAAAACCGTGAGGAAGTAAGGAGGCTCAGTTGGCGACAAGGGGCGGATCCCAGAAGAAGAAGAAGGCGCGCAAGGGCGTATCCCGGGCGATCGTCCATATCAAGGCGACCTTCAACAATACGATCATCACGATCACCGACACCAACGGCGAGACCCTGTGCTGGGACTCGGCGGGAACCATCGGGTACAAGGGTTCCCGGAAGAGCACTCCCTTCGCCGCCCAGCGGGCGGCCATCCGGGCGGCCGACAAGGCGCGCAAGATGGGCGTCCGGGAGGTGGAGATCCGGGTCAAGGGACCCGGGTCCGGCCGGGAGTCGGCGATCCGGTCCATCTCGGATACGGGGCTCGAGGTCAAGGCCATCACGGACGTGACCCCCCTGCCTCACAACGGTTGCCGCCCCAAGAAGCGGCGCAGGGTCTAGGCGGAGGAGGGCGAAAGACACATGGGTCGATACACAGGAAACGTATGCAAGCTCTGCCGCCGCGAGGGCATGGCCCTCTGGCTCAAGGGGCAGAGGTGTTTCTCCGAGAAGTGTTCCTTGAAGAAGAGGGACTATCCTCCCGGGCAGCACACCCGCAGGCCCCGGAAGGTCTCGGAATACAACCGCCAGCTCCGGGAGAAACAGAAGGCCAAGAGGATCTACGGGATCCAGGAGACTCAGTTTCTCAAGTACTTCCGCCTTGCCGAGAGGATGAAGGGAAACACGGGCGAAAACCTTCTTACTATTCTGGAGAGGCGTCTGGACAACGTGGTTCTCGCCCTGGGGCTGGCCCTATCCCGGTTCCACGCCCGCCAGCTGGTCTCCCACGGCCACGTGACCGTAAACGGCAGGAGATTGAACATCCCCTCCTATCTGGTCCGCGTTGGCGACGAGATCGGGATCACCCGCAAGGAGAAGATCCGCAAACTCGTGGCCGAGACCGTTGAGATCAACAGGGGAACGGAAGTCCCCTCCTGGCTCGAGGCGGACCCCACCAATCTTTCCGGCAAGGTCGTCCAGCTGCCCAAGCGGGACGATGTGACCCACGATCTGCATGAGCAGCTCATCGTGGAGCTTTGCTCCAAGTAGTCTTAGACGAGGAGATCCAATACATGAGGATCCGCTGGCGAAACTTCGAGCTGCCGACCCAGGTCATTCTGGACAAGTCGACGGCGACTGACTTCTACGGCCGTTTTACCGCCGAGCCCTTCGAGAGGGGCTTCGGGGCGACCGTTGGAAACGGGCTCAGGCGCGTCCTCCTCTCTTCCATCGAGGGGACTGCCGTGACCTCGGTCCGCATCGACGGGGTGCACCACGAGTTTTCTTCGATCCAGGGGGTTTTCGAGGATGTGACGGACATCGTCCTCAACCTCAAGAAGCTGAGGGTGAAGATGGAGGGGGAAGGGCCTGCCACCCTGGTGATCGACGTCAAGAGGAAGGGCCCCGTCACGGGGGCCGACATCAAGTGCGACCAGAACACCCAGGTGGTCAACCAGGATCTGCACATTTGCACCCTGACCGACGCCGTCCCCTTCCGGGCGGAGATCAAGGTTGCCAAGGGCCGGGGCTACGTGACGGCCGAGGAGAACATCGAGGAAGAGGCCGAGTTGGGGACCATTCCTGTGGACTCGGTCTTTTCCCCCGTGTACCGGGTGAAGTTCAGCATCGAAAACACCCGGGTCGGCAAGTTCACCAACTACGACAGGCTCATCCTGGAGATCTGGACCGACGGGACGGTCACTCCCGAGCAGGCCCTGGTGGAGGCCAGCAAGATCTACAGGAAACATCTCAATCCCTTCGTTCAGTACCAGGAAGCGGGAACGGAACTCACCCTTGAGTCGGCGGCGGCCTCCGCTGCGGAGGCCCAGGAGGAGGGGCTGGGGCCGGTCCTGACCGAGGAGGAAGCCAAGCTGGCCGAACTCCTTGACAAGCCTCTGGAGGCCCTGGACCTTTCGGTCCGCGCCCGCAACTGCCTGGACACGGAGAACATCCGCACCGTGAGGGACCTGGTCACAAGGACGGAAGCGGAGATCCTTAAGGTCAAGAATTTCGGAAAGACCAGCCTGCGCGAGGTCAAGCAAAAGCTCGCTGTCTGGAACCTTTCCCTGGGAATGGAACTTCCCGAGGCGCTGAAGAAGCCCCTGCGGGACCAGATCGAGTGCGAGAGCTGATCGAGGAGCCCCGCCATGCGACACAGGAAGAGCAACAAGAAATTCGGCAGGGACACCCAGCACAGGGGGGCTCTTGCCCGGAACCTGGTGGCGGCTCTCATCCGCCACGAGCGGGTGATCACCACCGTGCCCAAGGCCAAGTATTACAGGCGTTTCGCCGAGAAGCTCATCACTCTGGGCAAGGTCAAGACTCTGGCCCGTTACAGGAGAGCCTTGAGCCTCCTCCACGACGAAGACGCGGTGAAGAAGCTTTTCGACGTGTTGGGGCCCAGGTACAAGGATCGGCCAGGCGGGTATACGCGGGTCCTGAAGCTCCAGAAGCCCAGGCTCGGCGACAAGGCCCCCCGGGCCATTTTTGAGCTGGTGGACAGCGATTACCTGGAGCGCAAGGAGAAGGAGGCCGAGGAGAAGGCCGCCCAGGACAAGAAGAAATCCCGCTTGAAGGCGGCTGCGGCCGAATAGGGGGGGAAAAACCCTTGGCCGGACTTTTCCAGGCTCCCTGGGTTCTCGCCACGGCGGGACAGAGCCTGGGCCTCAAAGGCTGGCTGGGGGTTTTCTTCTATATCGCTCTCTTCCTGGCCGCCGCCTGGGGCATCTGGAAACTCGCCGGCCCCGGCGGAGACGGGGGATCGGAAGAGGACTAGGATGCCCAAGCCCGCGGCAAATCCCCATCCCAGGTAGGCACGCCGGCGGGCCGTCGCGCCGGCGACGGCCCGAACGTCGTCCCGCGAGGGAGCCTGAAATCTGTGCCCTTTTCAAAGCGGGTCGATGGGGGTCATGGGTATTTTCCCGCCTCCGTGGAGCCCCATCGTCGCTTAGCAGCCGAAGACGGCTGAACCGCTCCTCATGGGGCCCCACCTCCGGCGGGAGTTGAGGCCGATCTGGAAGGGGGTGGGTGGAAAACCAGTGACGGTTACGACAAAAGTTCAGGACCCTCGAAAATCCAAAAAAAATCGTGACCTTCCCCCAGCTTGAAATGTTGTGAAGCCCCCGCCGGAACGAGGCCGGGTCGGAGATCCGGGCTCGTGACGTCGGGGGGCCAGTTCCGGCGCACCCACCGAGTCACGAACTGGACAAGACTTTTGTCGCGTCTGTCAAACCAGTGACGGTTACGACAAAAGTCCAGGACCCTCGAAAATCCAAAAAAAATCGTGACCTTCCCCCAGCTTGAAATGTTGTGAAGCCCCCGCCGGAACGA